>DASQFK010000216.1:0-2467 GCA_035633175.1 Methylotenera sp. | reverse complement strand
AATTGTTAAAGATCAGGTGACTCGAAAGTCTTCTCAGTGACGCTTTGCGTCAACGAGGTGCGCATTATACAGCGCTTTAAAGGCACGTCAAGGTAATTGTTGACGGCGGTTGTTGATACTTAATTTTGTTTCTTTTTGCTACGTTTCGTTAACTTGTTTCGTTAGCGAAGGCCGCATTCTACAGGGGCAAAAAGTTTGGTCAAGGCTTATTTTTAACTATTACAAAATTGTTACATGTGCAAATTTTCTTTTGCCAACTTGTGCAACGATACTCATGCCTTTATTAAGAACTAAGGCTTTATCTGTGATTTTTTCACCGTCCAGTTTAATGCCGCCTTGCTCAATCGCCCTAAAGGCCTCTGACGTGCTAGCAACCAAGCCAGCCAGCTTAAGCAATTGGGCAACCCCTATATTTGCATCATCTATCGTTACAGTTACTTCCGGCACATCATCGGGAATGCCGCCTTTTGAGCGAGTTTGAAAATCCGTCAAAGCCTTTTCCGCATCTGCTTGACTATGGAAGCGCGCCACGATTTCTTGTGCAAAGCTTACTTTAATATTACGTGGATTGTTGCCCGCTGCCACTTCGGCTTTCCATTTTGCAATGGTTTCCAGCGACTCAAATGACAGCAACTCTATATAACGCCACATCAATTCGTCTGAAATTGACATGATTTTTGCAAAGATGACTTCGGGCGCTTCAGCGATGCCTATATAGTTACCCAACGACTTAGACATCTTATTTACGCCGTCCAAACCTTCTAGCAAAGGCATTGTAAGTACACATTGCTGGCTTTGACCCGCCTGCTTTTGTAACTCACGGCCCATCAGTAGATTAAATTTCTGGTCTGTGCCGCCCAACTCGACGTCGGCCTTCAAAGCCACTGAATCATAGCCTTGTAATAAAGGATATAAAAATTCATGAATCGCGATCGGCTGATTTGACTTATATCTTTTAGAAAAGTCATCACGCTCCAACATACGGGCGACTGTATGACTTGCGGCTAGCTTAAGCATACCTGCTGCGCCTAAATCATTTAACCATTTGGAGTTAAATACCACTTCCGTTTGCTCTGGCTTAAGGATTTTAAATACCTGCGCCGTGTAAGATTTCGCATTCTCAGCCACTTGCTCAGCCGTTAACGGTGGACGTGTAGCACTTTTCCCCGTGGGGTCGCCAATCATGCCGGTGAAATCGCCGATTAAAAATAGCACTTGGTGGCCCAAGTCTTGAAACTGGCGCAGCTTATTAATAAGTACAGTATGGCCTAAGTGCAAATCTGGCGCGGTAGGGTCAAAGCCGGCTTTAATCCTCAAGGGAACACCTTTTTTAAGCTTCTCGACTAATTCAGCCTCAATTAAAAGCTCATCTGCGCCGCGCTTAATAATGGCGAGCTGTTGATTGATGTCAATATTCACGTCTTTGTGTCCTTAAACTTTACTTAAAGCAATCTTAAATAGCACCTACATTAACTGGTCACTTACTTGTTTTAATTGGGTTTTCTGTTAATATCTGAGGCCGTACTAAATTCTTATAGAGGTCAGCCCGTGGGTATTAACGAGCTTAATCAAAGCAATAGATCCAGTGGCTCTTTTAAAGCAGACGCTATTTTAGCGCAAAACACTGATAAAGTTGAAAGTAAGCTTGAGCTCATGTCTGAGCGTAGATTTAAGCTACGCTGGATTTTAGCAGTTTCTTGTTTGCCATTATTTGGCATTTATGCTGCTTTTGGTATTGCGCCACAAACAATCACTGGCAATATTTCCACCAAAATGGTGGTTGAAGAAATTTCCCTGCCTGCCTCAAATGAAGCTAATAACCAGCCTTCTGAACAACACTTTTGGTATAAAGAACATGTCCGCCGTGACGATACCTTAAATACATTATTAGCACGTTTGAATATTCGTAATCGTGATGCAATCGATTATATTCGTAATGATAGTGCTGCCAGCGAAATTGCTACGGCATTAAAACCAGGACATCAAATTGAAGCTGAAACTGACAGCGATGGCAATTTAGTATCGCTTGAATATCAATTGGAAGCCGACCAGTTTATTGCAATCAACCAAACTACCGCGGGTTACGCCACGAACAAAGTGACCCATCAGCTTGAAATGCGTGCCATATTAAAATCTGCTGAAATTAAAAGTTCGTTGTTTGGCGCAACTGATGATGCCAACATTCCTGATTATATTGCTGTGCAAGTGGCTGAAATGTTTGAAAGTGAAATTGACTTTCATACTGATCTGCGCCGTGGTGACCAGTTTAACGTGATTTATGAAGGCCGTTATGATCAGGGTGAGTTGTTAAAAACAGGCGATGTATTAGCTGCTGAGTTTGTGAATAATGGTAAGACTTACCGTGCTGTAGGGTTTAGGGATGCTAACAATGAAATGCATTACTACACGCCTGAGGGCAAAAGCCTGCATAAATCGTTTTTACGTTCACCGCTAGAATTCACCCGCA
>DASQFK010000215.1:0-10854 GCA_035633175.1 Methylotenera sp. | reverse complement strand
ATGATGAAATGCTAGGTCGTAACATCATCATCAACAAAAAAGGTAGCAGCTCGACTGTAGTGTGGACGCCTTGGGAGAAGAAAGCGCATCAAATTGTTGATATGCCCAGAGATGATGGCTGGCGCAAGATGATTTGTGTGGAAACCGCCAATGCGATGGAGAACATCGTCATGATTAATCCTGGTTATACGCATGAGCTATCTGTGGAATATGTGGTGACTGATATTTAATCTGACATTTATATATGTCTAATCAACTTGCCAGCGAAACCAGCCCATATCTTTTACAGCATGCTCAAAACCCTGTGGAATGGTATCCTTGGGGTGAGCAAGCACTTACTTTAGCCAAAGAGCAGAATAAGCCGATATTACTTTCTATTGGCTATTCAGCATGTCATTGGTGCCATGTAATGGCGCATGAGTCGTTCGAAGATGCAGAGATCGCAGCCATCATGAACGCACATTTCATCAATATCAAAGTTGATCGTGAAGAACGTCCTGATATTGACCAAATCTATCAAACAGCACACAGCATGTTATCTAATAAAAGTGGTGGCTGGCCACTCACGGTTTTTTTAACACCAAATCAAGAGCCTTATTTCACGGGTACCTATTTTCCTAAAAGTGCACGTTACCAACTCCCAGGATTTGCTGATCTAATACCAAGGGTTGCTGCTTATTATCACGAGCGCAAAGAAGATGTTGCAACCCAAACACAACAGCTAGCAGATGCCTTAGCAAGAACCATCCCTATTGCCAATACGGTGGTTACTGCCGATGAAAGTACAATCCAGTTAGGGTTTGAGCAGTTACGCGATAGCTTCGATTTTGAGCATGGCGGTTTTGGCACCGCACCGAAATTTCCAAATCCGGCAGACATTACTTTGCTATTACATCAGGCAAAAACAGGCAATAAGCAAGCTGAAGCGATGGCATTGCAAATGCTGTCCGCCATGGCAGACGGCGGTATTTACGATCAAATTGGTGGTGGATTTTGTCGTTACTCCGTAGACGAACGCTGGAATATTCCACACTTTGAAAAAATGCTGTATGACAATGGACAATTACTTTTTTTATACGCGGATGGTTGGCAAATAAGTAAAAATAACCAAGATAAAGAAAAGTTTGAAAAAGTAATTTCAGAAACTATCACTTGGTTAAAACGCGAAATGATCTCGCAACAGGGTGCTACCAAAGGCGCGATTTATTCTTCGCTAGATGCGGATTCTTTGGATTCACATGGCCACAGTGCAGAAGGTGCATTTTATATATGGCAAACCGCAGAGGTAAAAGCGCTACTCACGCCTGAAGAATTTGTAGTGGCATCACGATGTTTCGGGTTTGACCGTGCGGCTAATTTTGAAGACCCTCATCACGGAACCCAAGCGTGGCATGCTTATATGGCTGTGTTACCTGATGAGCAGGATAAAGCTTTATTGAATAGTGCAAAAGCTAAATTATTTACAGCGCGTGCGCAACGGACTAGGCCAGGGTTAGACGATAAAATATTGACCTCATGGAACGCGCTGGCAATTAAAGGCCTAGCGCGTGCCGGCGCCGTATTGCATCGTCCGGATTGGATATTACTCGCGCAAAATGCAGTAGATTTTATACGTGATCATTTGTGGGTGAAAAATTCAACTGGCGAGTTTCAATTACTGGCAACGGCTAAGGATGACAAAGTCCATCTAAATGCTTATTTAGATGACCATGCATTTTTATTGGACGCACTATTAGAGTTAATGCAAGCAGACTATAGAAGCGTTGACATGCAGTTTGCCGAGGAAATTGCTGAAGCACTGCTGGAAAATTTTGAAGCGGAAGAAGGCGGTTTTTATTTTACTGCCCATCATCATGAACAGTTGATTCATCGCCCTAAGCAAGGGTTTGACAATGCCACCCCCAATGGCAATGGAATTGCAGCGGTCGCTTTACAAAGGTTTGGGCATATATTAGGCGAGCCGCGCTATTTGCAAAGTGCGGAACGTACATTACAAGCCTTTGATGCATTGATTAAACGCAATCCCGCAGGCTGTGCAAGCTTAAGCCATGCGCTTTGCGAATACTTAACACCCCCTGGCCTGGTAATTATGCGTGGCGAGACCGAAAAATTGCAGGTTTGGCATAATGAATTAAGACAGCATTATTATCCGCATCACCTCTTTTTCTATCTAGATGAAACAGTACAGGCGCTACCGAAAACTTTACAAAGAAATATATCGACTGATGTCAACGCTTGGGTGTGTCAAGGCGTTGTTTGTACTCAAAGTATTGATGATTTAGCGAGCTTATTCAATCAAATTTAACATGATTATATTTTGGCTATATTTATCCAGTAATTTATTCAGTGATTTGTATTAACTTACTTGATAAAATCATGATTGTGGGTATCATACCTCGTTGCAAAAATGTACAAAATATAATTATTAAGCGTAAATTCAAGGAGATAGCATGAAAGCATTATTGTTAGCAATCGCTGCTGCTGGTTCTATGTTAGTTGCAGCCCAAGCCAATGCAGTAGACGCGAAAGCGGCAGAAGCATTAGCACAAAAAAGTGGCTGTTTAGCTTGCCACAGTATTGAGCAAAAAGTGTTAGGCCCAGCCTATAAAGATGTTGCAGCTAAATACAAAGGTGATAAATCAGCTGAGGCAAAAATGATCGCTAAAGTTAAAGCGGGTGGTAAAGGTGTTTGGGGTGATGTGCCAATGCCTCCTATGGGTGCACAGATTAAAGAAGCTGATATTAAAACAGTGGTTCAGTGGATTTTAAGTCTGTAGTTCGTGTGAGTAGCCAATAAAAAAGCCAGTCAATTGACTGGCTTTTTTATTGATTAAATTAGTTGTGAAATGATATGTATTGTTAGTTAACGGTTCAATTTACTGTGGTGTATCGAATAAACAAAGTAAACCACAATACCAATTAATATCCATACAAAAAATCGGAACCAAGTGGTCGCCGGTAAAAAAGCCATCAATGCACCGCAAGATAGAATTCCTAGCACCGGTATAAGTGGATTCCATGGATTTTTGAACGGTCTTTTCAGGTTGGGCTGGCGTATACGTAATGCAATCACACCTACGCATACCATTACAAAGCTCGCTAATGTACCAATATTAACAGTTTCAGCAAGCTCTCCTAAAGGGATGAAACCTGCAACAATCGAAACGATTAAACCACACATCAAGATAATTTTTGTCGGTGTTTGGCGGTCTGGATTGACCTCTGAAAAAATAGGTGGAATCAAACCATCACGGCTCATCGCGAAAAGTATACGTGTTAAGCCATAAAGCAACACCAGCAATACAGTAATTAATCCTGCCAATACGCCTGTTGCTACTAACGTTGAGGCCCAGGTATAACCAATTTTGGTTAATGCAAATGCTACCGGGGAAGACACGTTAAGCTCTGTATAAGGCACGATGCCAGTGAGTAAAGCTGAAACAATGATGTAAATAATGGTACAAAATGTGAGCGAAGCTAATAAACCGATAGGCAAATCGCGTTGCGGGTTTTTAGCTTCTTCTGCAGCGGTAGATACAGCATCAAAGCCAAAATAAGCAAAAAACACAAGTGAAGCGCCCGCCAGGACGCCGATATTTTTACCGTCTTCTAAAGTGCTGAACCAGCCAAAAGGCATAAATGGTTGCCAGTTGTCAGTGTTAAGGTGCAAAGAAGCAAGCACTATAAAAATAGCGATAGTAGAAAGTTTAATGATGACGATGATGTTATTAAAACGTGCACTTTCTTTAACGCCTATGATTAACAAAATAGTCAGTAGCCAAATAATACCAAAAGCGGGGAGGTTGATAAGGCCGCCTACCATCGGTGCTTTAGTCAGCGCTTCTGGTAAATGCAGATTGAAGTTAGCGAGTGTATTCACGAAATATCCACTCCAGCCATTCGCCACTGCAGCTGCACCCACACCATATTCCAGCAGCAGAATCCAGCCCATGACCCAAGCGAAAAATTCGCCAAACGCTACGTAGCTATAGCCGTAAGCACTGCCGGACCCACCAACGGACGCTGCTAATTCTGCGTAAGCCAGCGCTGCGAAACCGGAGGCAACCCCGGCAATGATGAATGATAGTACGACGGCAGGTCCCGACTGAGTCGCCGCGGCAATACCTGTAAGCACAAAAATACCTGTACCGATTGCACAACCTATTCCCAATAGCGCTAAGTCAAAAGCTGTCAGGCATTTTTTCAAGCCTGTGGAATGTTCTACAATGGGTTTAGTTCGAAGGAGCTGCTTGAGCATGCGAAACGTCCTTTATAAAGGCTACTTATTAGAAAAAAACTTCAAATTGTCAGCAATCCTAAACATATTACGAATGATGGTCAATTGAAAGTTTAGGGCTGATTTTTTAAAATCAGCTTAATCAATATCTTAGATGCGAGTTAACTATTAAACATCGCCTTCATCACGGCAACCATGTAACTGTGATCTAACACGCCAGCACTTTCACGTATGCTGTGCATCGCCCACATTGGGGAACCTACATCTACACTTGATATGCCTAAATTTGAAGCAATAATTGGGCCTATAGTACTGCCACAGCCTAAATCTGTGCGATGTGCGTATTGCTGGTAGGGTACTCCAGCCAATTCACATAGGGTAATAAAGCGTGCGGCAGTATCAGCGTTGGTGCTGTAACGCTGGTTCGCATTGGTTTTAATGACGGGGCCGTTATTTACCAGCGCATGATGGCAAGGCTCGTAAGCGTTAGGATAATTAGGGTGGTAGGCATGCGCCATATCGGCGCTGATGAAAAAACTTTGGGCTAGTGCACGCAATTTTTCTTCTTCATGGAGCATTAAGTTGCCCGCAATGCGATTGATGATATCTGATAAAAAACTACCGCTTGCGCCTGTAGCACTTTCACTGCCAACTTCTTCATGGTCAAATAAAGCGCATACAACGGTTGATGTGGGTTTTTTGCACGCTAATAAAGCAGTGAGGGCGGCATGGCAAGAAGCTAGATTATCCAGTTGGCTGTCCGTAATAAACTCTTGGTTTGCGCCCCAGAAACTGCCTTTTTGCGTATCAAACACATTAAGTTCAAATGTAAGAATGTCATCTTCATGAGCACCAATATTTTGAGCAATATGTCTTAAAAATTGTTGGTCAGCTTTAATGCCCGCTTCGCTTTCACCAAAGATCAAAGGCAATTCAGTTTGTTTGTTAAGCTTTAAACCTTTGTCATTCACTTCACGATTCATGTGAATCGCCAGATTAGGTAAACGCATGATCGAGTCATCAAACTTTACCAAACGTGTTTCATAGCCTACGGACGTACGTATATTCACACGGCCTGCCACACTTAAATCACGGTCAGTAAAGGTGGCTAAAATAGGTCCGCCATATACCTCAACGCCTATACGCACTAAACCATCACCTTCAAAAGCAGCATGCGGCTTAAGACGTAAACCGGGGGAATCGGTATGTGCACCGATTATGCGAAAGCCTGATTCAGCCAGGGTTTGACTACCTAACGTAAACGCGATGATAGAAGCGCCACCGCGCGTTACATAATAACTGCTGCCAGTTTCAAGCTGCCACGCCTGCGTTTCTTGCAGTGCAATAAAACCTTGTTTAAGAAGGCGTTGCTCAACACTATCGACTGCATGCCAAGGGCTTGGACTAGCATCAATAAAATTGAGTAAATCTTGAGCTAAGTTTTTAGTTTCTGTTGTCATTGCCATGGTGATCTAATCTATCAATGGTCTAAAGTTGAGCAGTATTCAACCAATCTTTATCAATCAAAAAGTCCGAATAAAGCTTGGCTTCAGGACTGTTAGCTTCTGGTTTCCAATCGTAGCGCCATTTTACGATGGGCGGCATAGACATTAAGATGGATTCAGTGCGTCCATTAGATTGCAAACCGAATAATGTGCCACGGTCATAGACTAAATTGAATTCAACGTAGCGGCCACGTCGATACGCTTGAAAGTCTCTTTCGACTTCACTATAAGGCGTGTCTTTACGGCGCTGCAGGATAGGCAGGTAAGCATTTAGAAAGCTATCACCCACCGCACGCTGTAAGGCAAAACTTTGCTCAAAGCCTAATGCATTGAAATCATCAAAAAAGATACCACCAATACCGCGCGGTTCTTTGCGATGTTTCAGGTAAAAGTACTCGTCACAGTGTTTTTTAAATTGCGGATAGTAGGCGGGATCAAAGGCATCTAAAGCAGTTTTGTTGGTGCGGTGAAAGTGCACAGCATCATCTTCAAAACCGTAATAAGGTGTTAAATCCATACCGCCGCCAAACCACCAAATATCCTCGTCAGCATTTGCGGCTACAACTGCGTTGTCTGCGTCTTCAACCGCTTGACGCACTTGGTGTGCTGTCTGTGCGTTTTCATCCTTGACGCCTTGTTTCGCTCGCAAATTCTGTGAGGATATTGCGTCTGCCGTCTGTGAATCTTTAGGTGCGCGTGCCACAAAAAAGCGGATGTTCATGTGCACGGTAGGTATGAATGGATTGCGTGGATGCAAGACAAGTGAAACGCCCATTGCCTCCCAAGTACGACCTGCCGCTTCCGGGTGCGCAATAGTCGCCGCAGGTGGTAATTTATTACCGAGCACATGCGAAAATCCTACACCTGCGCGCTCAAAGACATTACCTTCTTCGAGCAGGCAGGAAGTTCCACCACCGCCTTCTGAACGATTCCAACTGTCATGCAGGAACGTTTTACCATCTACGAGCTCAAGCGCCTCAACGATGCGGGATTGCAGACCTTGCAAATAAAGTAAAACTGCCTGGGTATTCACGGGGAGTATTAGCCTTATCCTTTAACGGCACGATAACCAATATCTGTACGATATTGCGAGCCGTTAAACTTGATTTCATTCACTATTTTATAGGCTTGCTGCTGGGCGAATTTCACCGTTTCTCCCAAAGCCGTCACACATAGTACGCGACCGCCGCTGGTGACTACTTTGCCATCTTTCAATACCGTACCAGCATGAAATACGTGTGCATCCGTTAACACTTTTGGTAAGCCGGTAATTTCATCATTTAAGCGTGGGGTTTCAGGGTAATTATGCGAGGCCATCACCACACCAAGCGCAGTACGTCTATCCCATTCCGCTTCAACTTTATCCAGTGTGCCGTTGATTGCATGTTCAGCCAATGCAACAAAATCACTTTTTAAGCGCATCAAAATCGGCTGCGTTTCAGGGTCGCCCATGCGGCAATTAAACTCCAGAGTTTTCACACCGCCATTAGGAGAAATCATCAAGCCTGCATATAAAAAGCCTGTATAGGGAATGCCGTCTTTCGCCATACCTTCTACGGTCGGGCGAATGATTTCGCGCATGACTTTGGCATGAATCTCAGGGGTGACGACAGGCGCGGGGGAGTAAGCGCCCATGCCACCTGTGTTAGGGCCAAGGTCTTTATCTAATAATCGCTTATGGTCTTGGCTGGTAGCGAGCGGCAAGATATTTTTTCCATCCACCATGACAATAAAACTGGCTTCTTCACCCGTTAAGAACTCTTCAATCACGACACGTGCCCCTGCGCTGCCAAGCTTGTTATCTGACAGCATCGCATCTATCGCATTATGCGCTTCATCGTTAGACATCGCGACGACTACGCCTTTACCTGCAGCTAGTCCATCAGCCTTAATTACGATGGGCGCACCTTGTTTATTGACATAATCATGCGCCAGTGCTGCGTCAGTAAAAGTTGCATAAGCTGCAGTAGGAATATTGTGGCGCATCATAAAGGCTTTAGCGAAGTCTTTCGAGCCTTCTAACTGAGCAGCCAATTTTGTCGGACCAAAGATTTTAAGATTCGCTGTACGAAACGCGTCAACCACGCCCACAGACAAAGGCGCTTCCGGACCTACAACGGTGAGATAGATCTGTTCATCTTGAGCGAATTTAACTAAATCAGCCACGCTGGTAAGCGGCACGTTCTGCATGTCAGGATTGAGTGCGGTACCTGCGTTGCCAGGTGCGACAAATACACGGCTGACGGTCTTATTCTGTGCGATTTTCCAAGCGAGGGCATGCTCGCGACCGCCGCTACCAATGACTAAAATTTTCATAAATCCATTCTATGGGCAAATCACGTTGTAGCGTGCTCGCTCATTCCTTGTCTATCTTAATGATATGCCTGCGTCATTCGTTCCGCGGCTCCCCATGCTTTGTCCCATAATATAGGATCAGCAAAATTTTTAATGCCTAAAGTGGCGAATACCTGTAACTACCATGACCAGTCCATGTTCATCTGCAGCTGCAATCACTTCTTCGTCACGCATGCTGCCACCTGGATGAATCACACAGCTTGCACCTGCTTCTGCCAGCACATCGATACCATCGCGGAACGGAAAGAACGCATCAGATGCGACTACTGAGTTTTCCAGGCTAAGTCCGGCATTTTGCGCTTTAATCGCAGCGATTTTGGTGCTATCCACGCGGCTCATCTGGCCTGCGCCCACGCCTAGAGTCATGCCGTTGCCACAGAATACGATGGCATTTGATTTCACATATTTAGCTACGCGCCAAGCGAATAGTAAATCTGCCATTTGTTGCGGAGTAGGTTGTTTTTTTGTCACTACTTTTAAGTCAGATGCGCTAATCTCATGGTTATCAGCGGTTTGAATCAACAAGCCTGAACCTACGCGTTTAGTTTCATGCGAATTGCGGCCTTGTTCCCATGCACTAGCTCCTAATTTTAAAGCGCCGCCTTTCGGCAAAGCTATTTGAAGTACGCGTACATTGGCTTTAGCAGTAAATATTGCCAGTGCATCACTTGTGTAATCAGGCGCAATCAATACTTCGACAAATTGCTTGCTAACGGCTTCGGCCGCAGCTTTATCCACTGTAGTATTAAAGGCAATAATGCCGCCGAAAGCGCTGCTAGGATCAGTTTGGAATGCCTTCGAATAAGCTTCCAGCGCACTAGCGCCAAGTGCTACGCCGCAAGGATTCGCATGTTTTACAATCACGCAGGCGGCGGTATTTGAGGACGCTTCAAATGATTTAACGGTTTCCCAAGCGGCATCAGCATCGGCGATATTGTTATAGCTCAACTCTTTACCTTGCAACTGTTGCGCAGTGACAAGCGAGCCCGGCGCCGGATATAGGTCGCGATAAAAAGCAGCTTGCTGATGCGGATTTTCACCGTAGCGTAAATCTTGCAACTTAACAAAACGACCATTGGTTTGTGCCGGAAAACTGCTGCGTGAACCATCGGTATTAAATGATGATAAATAATCGCTAATCGCGCCATCATAATTACTAATGCGGTTGAATGCGGCAATAGACAAGGCAAACTGCGTAGCTTGGCTTACTGCACCGCCTGTGCTTTTTAGTTCTGTCATTACCTGCGCATATTGACTGGCATCGGTCAGCACTGCGACATCTTTCCAGTTTTTAGCAGCCGAACGTACCATCGCCGGGCCGCCAATATCAATGTTTTCGATTGCATCTTCCAGCGTGCAGTTTGGCTGTGCTACAGTCGCTTCAAACGGGTAGAGGTTGACAACTACCATATCAATATTCGGAATGTTAGCTTCACTCATTGCCGCCACATGTTCAGGCAAGTCACGGCGACCTAAAATCCCGCCATGCACTTTTGGATGCAGCGTTTTAACCCGACCATCAAGCATTTCGGTAAAGCCCGTGTAGTCGCTGACTTCTATCACTGGAATTTGATTGTCACGAAACAATTTTGCCGTACCGCCAGTAGATAAAATTTCGATGCCTAAACTGGTTAAGTTTTTCGCAAAATCGATGATGCCTGTTTTGTCAGAAACGCTGATAAGCGCCCGTTTGATAGTTGCCATGATGTAACTCTGAATGAATTGTTAAGTGTTAGTAATATCGTGCGTAAGGAATTATTCGATGTTGTATTGCTGCAGTTTCTTACGTAATGTGTTGCGATTGAGGCCTAGAATCTCTGCAGCTTTGCTTTGGTTGCCGGCTGCGTGTTGCATAATGTATTCCAGTAAAGGTTTTTCTACACAGCTCAGCACCATGTCATACACGGCGTGCGGCAGTTCACCATCCAGGTCTTTAAAGTATTGATCTACTGAAGACTTTACACTAAGAGCGAGTTCACATTGATTCTTCACGCGGCAATTCCCTCAGGCTTTAGGTTTTGAATATCATCATTCTGCATTTCGTCATCAAGCGCATATTGCAAGCGATGGTCACGGCTTTGTAGATGGTCAAAAAACTCATCAATGGCCGAAAGTTGTAAGTCTATGGTTTGCAATGTATTCATATTGTGTCTAAAAGTAGCAGAATCTTTTAAGCCTTTGGTGTACCAGGAGATGTGTTTACGCGCCATGCGCATGCCAGTTAAATCGCCATAAAATTCATATAAATCATGTAAATGCTCCAGCATGACAGTGCGAATCTCGCTCACTTCCGGCGGCGGTAAATGTTCACCAGTTTTAATGTAATGCTCTATTTCACGGAATATCCACGGACGACCCTGTGCCGCGCGACCTATCATCACAGCATCCGCACCCGTGTAATCCAGTACAAACTTAGCTTTTTCTGGCGTGGTGATATCGCCATTTGCAATCAGCGGGATTTTAATCGCCTGTTTTACAGCAGCAATCGTGTCGTATTCTGCGTCGCCCATATACAAGCAAGCGCGTGTACGGCCATGCATGGCAAGTGCCTGTATGCCTAAATCTTCAGCCATTTTGGCGATTTGTACCGCGTTGCGATTGTTTTTATCCCAACCTGTGCGAATTTTTAATGTGACCGGCACATCTACGGCTTCAACGACCGCCCTGAGAATCTGTGAAACTAAGGGTTCGTCTTTAAGCAAAGCAGAACCAGCCATTACATTACAGATTTTTTTAGCCGGACAGCCCATATTGATG
>DASQFK010000214.1:0-3583 GCA_035633175.1 Methylotenera sp. | reverse complement strand
GCGACAATCTCAGTGCCAAATTCAAGCTTGCCACCTTTTTCATCACATTTTTTAATGATCTGCACACGTTTCCCAGCGTTTTCTAAATGCCAGTCGGCCTCTACCGCTTCCGGATAAAATTGGCGCAGTGTAGTCACGCGTGAAGAATGGTTTTGTAAGGCTTCACCAATTAAATAGCGCGTTAAATCAATATTATGCCGACCTGCATTAAGCATAGATTTCATATTGTTTGGTTTTACGGATTTAATTAAATCTAAATAAGAACCTTGATTTAAAAATTTAGTAGTAAACCCAGCATAAGGGCCAAATAACAGAGCAGGTTTACCATTAATAATGCGCGTGTCTAAATGTGGTACTGACATCGGCGGTGCGCCTATAGCGGCTTTTCCGTACACTTTGCTATTGTGCCGCTGAATCACTTCTTGATTGTTGCAAACCAACCACTGCCCACTCACTGGAAAGCCGCCATAGCCGTGACTTTCGGGCACACCTGATTTTTGTAGTAATTTTAATGCACCGCCGCCAGCGCCTAAAAATACAAAGCCAGCATTGATCGTGGTTATTTTTTTACTCGTTAAATCTTTTATGCGCACTTGCCAACGGCCATTTTTAAGCTGTTTTAGACTTTTTACTTCTGTATTAAGTGCGAGCTGAAAGTGATGTTCAGATTCTTGACTTTTGCTTGCTAGATTGGTTACGAGATTGCGAGTCAATGTGCCGAAATCAACGTCAGTGCCATAATTAATGCGGGTAGCTGCTACTTTTTCATTAGTACTACGCTGTTGCATTATTAGCGGCATCCAAGTCTTTAGCGTCTCGGCATCATCGCTAAACTCTAGGTCTTGGAACAAGTGGTGTGATTTAAGTAAATCATAGCGTTTGCGTAAAAACGCTACATCCGCATCGCCCCAAACAAAGCTTAAATGTGGGGTAGGGTTGATGAAGTTTTTTGGTGCAGGCAACGAATTTTTTTCAACCAAATACGACCAAAATTGTAAAGACACTTCAAAAGAAGCATTGATCGCTAAGGCACGATTGATGTCAATGTCGCCCTCGGCATTCATCGGTGTGTAATTAAGCTCGCAATAGCCTGCGTGACCCGTGCCTGCATTATTCCAAGCATCGGAGCTTTCTGTAGCAACATTGGCAAGCCGCTCTACCATCATCATGCTCATGGATGCATCCAACTCTGATAATAGCGAAGCAAGTGTGGCGCTCATTACGCCACTTCCTACTAATAGTACATCTATTTTATTTGCAGTCGTCGTCATTGAATGTTTAGGTACTTTTAATAATCAGTCTGTAAATTTTAATCAATAAAAAAGCCTGTATGTACAGGCTTTGGTTCCCCTATTAGGGATATTTTTTGCTTGTTAACGTGATTTATTTTGTAATAATTCGGCAAATTTTACATTAAATATTATAGTTTTGGGGAATAATAACTTAAAGTTAGACTGTTGTATTTAGCCAAATAGAAGCTAGTTTTCATGGGTTGAGCTCGATTTATAGAGCAGACTTATTTTTAGTTTGAAATAAATTGACTCTAGGGTAGAAACGTAGCAAAAAGACACAGACTTATATAAGAGTCACCTTTAAATCAATACAGAAAATAACTGAAAATATAGTTGATGAAACTTGGACCACACTTAATTTTTCCAAGTGAAATCAGTAGCTTTAAAAACTGAGTTATCTTAAGAGGTACATTCATTGTGTCATATTTTTCTTTTATACTAAGTAACGTCAATACTAAATCCAATAATTTCAATAGGTAACCAATGAATATATTAGTAGTCGGTGGTGCAGGATACATAGGTTCACATACTTGTGTGCAATTACTCGCAGCGGGGCATCAAATTGTAGTATTAGATAATTTATCTAATAGCCAAGTTGAGTCTGTAAAACGAGTACGACAAATTTCTGGGCAAGACTTTACTTTTGTTGAGGCTGATATTCGCAACAAAGCAGCATTAAGACCAGTGTTTTCAGAACACAACATTGATGCTGTCATTCACTTTGCGGGTTTAAAAGCAGTGGGTGAGTCGAGTGAAAAACCGCTCATGTATTATGATAATAATGTCAGTGGTAGCGTTGCTTTACTTGAGGTGATGGCAGAAGTTAACGTTAAGAATATTGTTTTCAGCTCATCTGCCACTGTATATGGTGATCCTCAATCTGTACCGATTTCAGAAGACTTTCCATTAAGTGCAACCAATCCATATGGTCGCACTAAATTAATGATTGAAGATATTCTGCGGGATTTGCAGCACTCAGATCCAACGTGGCGCATTAGTATATTGCGCTATTTTAACCCGATAGGCGCACATGAGAGTGGGTTGATAGGTGAAGACCCTAGCGGCATTCCTAATAACCTATTGCCCTATGTGGCACAAGTCGCAGTAGGGAGGCTATCTAAGTTGCGTGTATGGGGCAATGATTACCCTACATTAGATGGTACAGGCGTGCGTGATTATATCCATGTGATGGATTTGGCAGACGGCCATGTTGCAGCACTTAATTATCTCTTATCCAATCCTGGAATAAGCGCCATTAATTTAGGCACCGGTATCGGCTATTCTGTATTGCAAGTAGTGCAAGCCTTTAGTGAAGCGAGCGGCAAGCAGATTGATTATGAATTTATGCCGCGTAGAGCAGGCGATATTGCCATCAATTATGCTGATGCGAGTTTAGCAAAAAGTTTACTCGGTTGGTCAGCAACTCGTGATTTAGCAACCATGTGCGCAGACTCCTGGCGTTGGCAATCTAAGAATCCGCAAGGCTATCAAAGTAATTAAGATTTATTAAGGCTAACTATGGGTATTCACTATTCTGAATCCCAATAGTTAGCGTTAAATCTTTCTAAGATTGTTCAAAAATCCTACGATTGGCCGTTTCTCATCCCCGCCAGACACTTAGCGCTTCTATCCCCACACAGCCCACAACGTTATCCACAGAAATTGTGGAGCCTTCCGCAAGTATCTGCTTAGTAGTTTTGCAGTTAGAGGCCCATTTTTCTTTGTTTTGAGAGCCATCTAAACTATGATTGCATGCTGTCATTTAACTCGTCAGAATGGTTAATATTTAATTGGATTTACAAGTAGACATATGAACTCTGAGGATTTGCAACGCTTAGTTACTGTAACTATGCCTTATGGTAAATACAAAGGCCGAGTCATCGCCGACTTGCCAGGTCAGTACCTGAATTGGTTTGCTCGCGAAGGATTTCCACCGAATGAGATAGGGCGCTTATTGGCGTTGATGCAAGAGATAGATCACAATGGGTTGTCGCCACTGCTTGAGCCACTTCGAAAGTGATATGACTTTACTATTCTGCTGAATTTGGTCGTTCAACAATCTCAGTTTGATTAATGTCTTGCACCATAAAAATATAAAGCGCCTCTACCTTTTCACGCGCCCATGGCGTTTTACGCAAAAACTTCAAGCTTGACGATATGCTCGGGTCATTGCTAAAACAGCGCACGGGTATCCGCTCAGCTAATCCATCCCAACCATAATGTGTTTCCAACGCAATGACTATTGCCTCTAGCGTCAGACCATGTAAAGGATTATTGTGTTGTTTATGAGG
>DASQFK010000213.1:0-7901 GCA_035633175.1 Methylotenera sp. | reverse complement strand
ATTGGGGTTACTTTCCTGCAAATCATGCAAGCATTCCAGCAATGGCACACCGGCTTTGGTTAACTGCTCTAGCTGAAAGCAAAACATCACCAAATCTTGATTGCTGACTTTGTTGCGATTAAATAAACTGGTCGATTTTTTTGCAATACGAAAGGTAATTAAATCTAAACCCATGCGCTCTAGGCGAATCTCCAAATCCACCTCATTAAGTGCGTCTACTTGCCCCATGGCAGGACGACCTAATTGATCGATCGCTTTATAATTAAAGGATGGCATAATTAAATTAAGTGCTTATACCACTGGATTTCACGCGTTTAGCATTTGATTTAATTAAGTCTACACTACTGGAGTTTGGATGACCGAAATCCAAGCGACTCGTTAAATCAATCACGCGCATCACCTCTGTCACGCTGGTGTATCCTTCTAAAATCCGGCGTACGCCATCTTCAGCAAGCGTGATAAAGCCTTTATCCAGCGCCAGTTTTTGTAACTCATCTAAATGCGCTTTGCGCGAAATCAACGAGTCCATATCACTATCAATACGTAATAATTCCATAATTGCCATACGTCCACGATAACCATTTTGATTGCAATGTTTGCAACCTTTTGGTTTGTAGATTTGCGGCTTATCGCTCGCTTTCAGCCTAAGCACTTTGCGCTCAAGTTCATTTGGCTTATGTGGCTCTTTACAATGTGGACAAAGCACCCGCACCAAACGCTGCGCCACAACACCAATAATATTTCCCGCCATAATATCAGGCAAGATTCCAATATCTGTTAATCGAGGAAAAGCCCCCAGTGCCGAATTAGTATGTAAAGTACTAAATACCTGATGGCCTGTCATCGCGGCGCGAAACGCCATAGTTGCGGTATCTTCATCACGAATTTCGCCGACTAGAATAATGTCAGGGTCTTGCCGCATAATTGAACGTATACCATTGGCAAAATCCACCTTATTCACTTCAGCCACCGAAGTTTGCCGCATCATGGTTACCGGATATTCCACTGGATCTTCCAATGTCATAATATTCACAGCTTCAGTATTTTGATGTGACAGCAATGAATAAAGTGTGGTCGTTTTCCCGCTACCAGTCGGCCCAGTAACGATCAATAT
Organism: Methylotenera sp.; assembly: GCA_035633175.1. GTDB lineage: Bacteria > Pseudomonadota > Gammaproteobacteria > Burkholderiales > Methylophilaceae > Methylotenera. Next base: position 6,787 of record DASQFK010000213.1, on the reverse strand, counting down.
GCCTTCTGGGCGTGTCATCATTAAACGTAAATCGTCTAAAATTGAAGGACGCAAACCCATACGTTCCATTGGAATAATCGATTTCTCACGATCTAGTACACGCAAGACTATATTTTCGCCATGTATCGTCGGGTGCGTTGAGACCCTGAAATCAATCGGACGACCACATAAGTTCATATTCAATCGGCCATCTTGTGGTGCACGGGTTTCGGCAATGTCTAAACCACTAATGACTTTAAGCCGAACGGCCACGCCGCCCCAATAACTTTTATGCACACTACGCACTTGCTGCAATACACCATCAATTCTGTAACGAATACGTAAAAAAGCATATTCAGGCTCGAAGTGAATATCCGATGCACCACGCTTAACGGCATCCATCAATAATGAGCCAACCAAGCGAACCACTGGCTGTGTATACTCATCGCCTTCTGCTGCTAAACTTTGATAATCAATTTCACCCGTTTCAATTTCGCGCAAAATGCCATCAACAGACAACTCATAACCATAAAATTGATCAATATATTCTTCTAGCTGTGCTTCTGCCGCTAATACAGGTTTAAGCTGGATTTTTCCACCCAGCATTGCGCGTAGCTGATCTAACGCTACCACGTTAAACATATCAGCCATGGCCACTATCATGGTTTTAGTGGCATCTTCATAGGCAACAGGCAATAAGTGGTAACGACGAGAAAAGTCTTGCGGTACCATCTGCAAGGCCTCTACATCTGCCACTACCGTAGATAAATCTACACTTTCCTGGCCGATGGTATGCGCCACGATATCGCGTACCATTCCCTCGGTCACAAAGCCCAAACGTACCAACTGGCGACCTAACGGCAAATCATTTTGTTCCTGCTCAATAAGTGCGATACGAAGCTGATCCTGACTAATCAGCCCTTGTTGTACCATCAATTCGCCTAGTCGGAGTTTACGTCGTTGTTCAGTCATTATTCACGTTTGTCATTATTAAATTTGCCGTTAATTTCATTACTGCAATGCCTGAATTCTTGCCTCTAGCTGCGCTCTATCTGGACTAGATGCTCCAGATTTATTTAACAACTCTAAGGCACGTTGATATTGTTTTAAAGCGAGAGTAGATTTACCTAGCTGATCTAAACTAATCGCTAGATTAAATGCATAATCTGCATTATTTGGCGCAAACCGGCTAGCATTAAAATAAGCTTCCTGTGCTAATGGCCATTGATTTTGCTCTGCATACAAATTGCCTAATGCCGCATGTAAATTGGCCACATCAGGCTGTAATGCCAGCATGTTTTTAATGCGGCTTTCTGTACCCACTACATCAGCATTGGCTTGCGAAGCCACAATGGCAGATTGCGCAATGCTGTTTCTAGGTTCTATCTCCAGCACTTTCTGATACCAACCCATAGCATCAGCATCGCGGCCTTGACGCTGCGCAATGGCAGCCATGCCAAGTAATGCATCGACATTCCGCACATCATTTTGCAACACTTGACGATATTGCCGTTGCGCCACCACATCATCGCCACGAATAAATGCTTGGTAAGCAGCGAGCAATGTTGGGTCTATGCCAGAAGACGGTGCCTGTGTGATCAATTTTATAGGTGCACGTGTAGTAGAAGCTTGTAATGATGAGTCATCATCAAATGATTCATCAGCATTATTGTTAGCTTTTTTACTTGATCTTGTTTTAGGTGTTTCGCCTTCTGTCATGAAGGTATTAGTATTTGAATTGGCTGAATTTTGATTCAATGGCAATGTGGATTGTGTAAGTTCCGGAGTCTGAGCTTGAGAATTCTGTTTGGAATTTTGCTTATTTTCTTGCGGGTCTTGAGCTTGGCTATCGGTTAACAAAGTCAGTTCAGCAGGTTTAGCACCTTCATTAGGATTAGTTACTATCACCTCAGGTTGCGTGAGTGCAGCAGGTTTTACTATTATCGCTTCAGGTACGAATAACGCTTTTATATAATTAAACCCTTGCAGACCCAACCAAATCATTACAAGACCTGCCACTGCCAATAATATCAATGTAGATTTTGAAGCTGGCGTTTTAATTGATGTATTTGCTACAAAGGCTTTAGCAGCTACTTTTTGACTTATTAAAGTTGCTTGAGCAGCTTCGGCATGTTGCGTCGACTTTTTAATTTCTGAAGCTGCATTATCAAACGCCGCCGCTTTATTTTTAGTACTATTATCTTGTTCCGTGGCTTTTACATTGGTTTCATTAAAACTAACATTGTCTGTCTTGGCCAGATTAACGTCTTGTAATATCTGGGCTTGTTTTACTTGATCTCTCGCTTCGTTAGCCCGACTACCCTGACTTACGCTTTTTTCCAACGCTGTAGCAATGGCGGTACCCTGTCTAGGTTTAGCAGGCTTGTGCGCCCTACGCGTTCCCGCTATTAAACCTGCCTCATCTTCTAACGACAAACCACTGTCCAACGTTTCTTTAGCATTTAGCTTATTTCCAGCTTCTATTTTTTCATTGCCTGCTGTGTTAGGTGTTGTATCTAGAGGTTCGATTGCTTCCAATTCTAATGATAAAACCGAAGTTACCGGCGCATCAGCTGTAGTAGAGCTATCTTTTTCAGCCTGCTTATTTTTATCTAAGTTATCTAGCGCCTTAATGAGTAAACTCATAAAGTCTACCTCTCATCATCAGTATTTAGCGTTTGCTTTAACTGTTGCGAAGGAAGATATTGCTTATAGCCGGCTAGTTCATCACTTTCTAAACTAGCGCTAGTGATGACTGTAGGACGCAGGAAAATAACAAGCTCTGTTTTCACATTACTATCATTCACACCGGTAAAGACTTTACCCACCACCGGAATCTCTGAAAGACCCGGCACTTTATCCGTATTTTTACGAACTAAATCTTGCATTAACCCACCCAAAACAGCGATATTACCACTATTGATTTGTAGCAACGACTCCATCTCTCTTATTTGTATTTCGGGAATACCTTGATATTTCAATGGGTCAACTAGCGGAACTCCATTATTAAATAAAGATGGATTTGGGTCTGGTATATACCTAATCACACTAGAAATTGAAGGTCTTACATTAACGTTAACTATGCCTGTATCGCTGATTTGAGGAGTGACACTCATCACAATACCCACTGGGACTGTATTTGGAGTTGTAGTTACTGTACTGAAAGGCTGACTAGTCACTGTACCTGGTGTCTGTTGTGCTTGTACTGTAAAGTAAACTAAATTATCAACTACTTTTAGTACTGCTGTTTGATTATTAAGCACCATTAATTTGGGGCTAGATAAGACTTTAGTATCACCAAATTGTTTTAATAAATTAATTGAAGCGGCAATATTACCTAGCGCACTCGCTTTGTTAAAATAGCCCGCCACTAATCCCCGGCTAGCACTACGGGCTAGGAGACCGCCCGTATCAAAGCTGGGGCCTAAGCTTTGGCTGAATGTGAATCCACTACTAGCTCCGGCATTACCTAATCGACTCCAGTCTATTCCGGCTTGAAAGCCATCATTGAGTCTTACTTCAACAATGGTTGCCTCAATTAAAACTTGACGTTTTACACTGTTCATTACTTTATCTAAAAACTCTTGTACTTTCTCGTGCTGCTTATTTGTACCTCTAACACTAATCACACCAGCTTCACGGTTTGAAATTACGGTAGCGGCAAATAAGGTTTTATATTCATTTCTGATTTCTTCACGTTCTAATGCTAGATTTTTAGCATCATTTACAGCAGCCTGCGTATTGGCTGAACTGCTACTATCTGACCGTTGTGATGTGCTAGATGAGGATGCTATAGTGCCAGCACGCGTAATAATGACTTCTTTGTCAGTCTCGGCCAAAATATCTTTAATATTTTTTTCTAAAGTCTCCCAAAAGTGACTCTTCGACTCACTGGTAACCGAAGTACGGGAGCTATTATTTGCGCCATTACCTGAGCTACTGCTCACTGTTCCACCTGCGCCCGATGTTTGAGATGCACTAGAAATTTGCCCATCAGCGCCGATAAAACCAGAAGTATCACGCGACATATTCACATAATCAACTTTATAAGCGCGCAACACAGGTTGGTCAGGCGTAATGGTAAGTACATTACTCTGAATTTTATAAGTTAAATCTACCTGTTTAGAGATACGCTCCAAGATGGCTGGCAAGGTTTGATCTACAGCGTTTAGCGTTACGCGGCCTCGAATGGCTGGGTGAATATCAACATTGAGTTTGCTATCTCGCGCTATGGCAAATAGCACTTCTTTTACTGGCGTGTCGTACACCACAATACTATAGGTTTGCTCTTTAGTTTTGGGCTTTGGTGGTGGGAGATAAGTATTATTGGTAACTGGTTTTGGAATATTGGCAGATGTCGTTGGTTTATTAGTAGCAGAACCATTGGTTGACAACGAACCGACTGTTTGGTTTGCAGTGTTTTGGCCATCAATATGGCCTTTTGATGGCTCCACTTTTGATTGATGTGCACATGCCGAGACAACCAAAACCAGCACAGCACTCAATAGTGGTAATATTTTTATCTTTTTTGCCATAACGTAGCAATCCCCAGCTTATTGCTTAATTTGCATTCCTTTATACATTTTGCATATTAACGCAAAAAATGCAAGAAATATCCAGAGAATATTTCAAAAAATTAAATTACAACAATAAGTTACATCCGGTTTTTACTGCGCTTGTTCAATGTCTTTGTTGATCCCTGCTAATGTCCGCAAATAGGGTCGATCATTTTTAATTTGGTAGGGTAAATTTCTCAATGCCGCCAGCGCATCTGCACGTTCAAGATATGAGCCGTACAAGATTATTGTATACATCACACCGTTTTGCTTTTTTCGATACAGATAAATATTGTCTATTTCTAACTGCTGGGCCAGCCTATCTATCTCAGAGAGTAATGCGTCATCTTTAAGCTGGCTTTTACTAGGCAACGACTTCACTTGTAGTGTGATGATCGTTGACGGCTCACTAGCCAACCAACTTTTTGATATTTCAAAGCGTTTATCCACCAATATCTGCCTTGCATCCACTGGTTGTGCGGCAGCTATAGTAATCGATTTAGCGCTTAGTGGGATTTTGACAGTTGTTGAAACTTGCCGTGTATCTGGTGGTTTTTTTGTAACATCACTCACCTGCTTACTCAGATTTACTTTATTTTCTTCAATATTATGAGCTATTCCTAACTGATGCTGTGCTCGCCACCAAGAATAGGTTAATGCAAGCGATAACAAACCAACCAACACTATTGCCAATAAAAAATATTGTTTGTAATTAGTTGGTCTAGCGCCAAATTCACTGTCTTGAATCGCTGCTTTCACATGCTTAGGCGTTACTTGATGCACATTATCAGCAAAAGCCGCTAACAGGCACTTGTCTGCCAATACATTTACCCGTCTGACTAAGCCTTCTGCGGCGCTTGATAGCTTTTTAATGGCCGCATCGGTAAATAAATGTGGGCCAAAATAACCTGCCGCACGTAGTCGAAAGATTAAATATTCGCCGACATCTTTCGTTTGCAAAGGCCCGAGATGAAAGCTATGAGTAATGCGCTCACGTAGCTGGCGGATATGTGTTTGATTTAAATTGACATCGAGTTCGGGTTGGCCGAATAGCACGATTTGGAGCAATTTATCTTGCTTGGTTTCCAAGTTGGAAAGCAGTCTGATTTCTTCCAGCGTCGCCAGCGGCATGCCTTGCGCCTCTTCCACAAAAATCACCACTTGCCGGCCTTCAGCATGCCTATTGAGCAAGTGCGCTTGCAGCTCCTGCATTACCTTCAAACGGTCAGCATTTTTTGGTAGTTTGAGCTGCAATTCAAAAGCAATTGCATGCAACACATCTTCTGGCGCTACACTTGGATTTGCTAAATAAATACTCTCGATTTTTTCAGGCAATATAGTTTGCAGCATGCGGCACAACATGGTTTTGCCACTGCCAACTTCACCTACTACCTTGATAATGCCTTCACCGTTTGTGATGGCGTATACCAGGGCATCTAATATCGCGCCACGATTACCGCCGGAAAAGAAAAAATCGGTATTCGGGGTGATTTTGAATGGCGGCTCTTTTAAGCCAAAGTGAGGATAATACAAACTTTTACCTTATTGATACTTGATTAATACTTGGTCTAAACTTCTTCTTGCGTGCTCATGCGACTGTATAACGTAGTACGGTTTACATTAAGCAACTTCGCCGCTTGGCTTAAATTGCCATGTGTAATTTTCATGGCTGCTTCAATATAGGCACGCTCCCACGTTTTGAGCACTGAATCCAGACTTACATTAGTTTGGCGTTGCAAATGGCGTTGCGCTTGTGCTGTCATTCCAGCTTCATCATTTAAATTTAATGCCTCTCCGGAAGATTCTGGCTCAGATAAATCAAATTCTGCAATCAATTCTTTTTCTTTTATTACCTTACCGGCATATTTAGCGATTAAGCGAATCACGATATTTCTTAGTTCTCGTACATTGCCTGGAAAATGATAATCCAGCCAACGAGATTCTGCCGTCGCATCTAATGTAAATGAAGTTTGTCCAATTTGTTTTGCATAAAACTGCATGAAATGATTCCGCAATAAATGCTTATCTTCATTTAAATCACGTAATGGCGGCACATGGACGGCAAATACACTTAAACGATGATACAGATCGGACCGGAATTTCCCCGAACGTACCTCAGCGCGCAAATCCCGGTTGGTCGCAGCTACTATGCGTGCGCGACTTTTTCGGGTCTGGGTTTCACCTATGCGTTGATATTCACCATTTTCCAAAACCCGCAGCAATTTGGCCTGCAACTCTAAAGGCAACTCGCC
>DASQFK010000212.1:0-4071 GCA_035633175.1 Methylotenera sp. | reverse complement strand
TTTGCATTTTTACTTTTCAATTTCCATCCAGCAAAAATCTTTATGGGCGATTCAGGTTCTATCCCGTTAGGCTTCCTTGCTGGGTCAATAGGTGTGTATGGTTACTTTCAATCTTTGTGGCCAGTGTGGTTTCCAGTGTTGGTGTTTTCACCATTTATAATAGATGCTACTGTGACATTAATCAAACGGCTGCTGGCAGGTGAAAAAGTTTGGCAAGCGCACCGAAGCCATTATTATCAACGTTTGGTACAGATGGGCTGGGGACACAGAACAACGGCAATTGCCGAGTATGTGTTGATGTTGATACTTGCAATCACTGGTGTTGTGATGCTTAATCTGAATTTAATCTGGCAAATGACATCACTCATCATTTGGGGTATGGTGTATTTTGTTTTGATGTTGAAAATTGATGAAAAGTGGAACAAACAAGTGCGTTAATAGTTATTTTAGGTAAAATAAGTCATGCCTAATAAAATAAAAAGTTAACCTATGCATAATTGGCATTTCCCTACGAGTTTACGTTCATTTTTAGCACTGCTGCATGATGTTTTCATTGCAGCTTTTGCTTGGGTCTTAGCGTACCTATTACGATTTAATTTTGATGTTCCACCTGGGTTTTTAACATCCATTTGGTTAAATGCTATTTGGGTATTACCTCTACAAGCCGTACTATTTGTGAGTTCTGGCTTATATCAAGGCGTTTGGCGTTTCGCAAGCCTTCCGGATCTTAAACGTATCTTAAAAGCAATCTGTGTTTCTACTTTAGCGATTGCCGCTATATTGTTAATGTTTCGCCCATTCGGCATAGTGCCAAGGTCAGTGCTAATATTAAATCCAATTTTTTTAGTATTAATGATGGGCGGTAGTCGTTTGGCCTATCGAGCATGGAAAGAGCATCGTCTATATGGCTTTTCTAGTTTACAGGGCAAACCCGTATTCATTATGGGTGCGGGTGAGGCAGCAATTGCATTGGTTAAAGATTTGCAACGTAGTAAAGACTGGCAAGTAATTGGGTTGCTTGATGATGATATTTCCATTCATGGCAGGCAGCTAATGGGTGTCAAGGTACTCGGTAGTATTAACGATATATCAAAACTTTCACTCGATTACGAGGTTCAGCATGTGATTGTAGCGATGCCTTCCGCTATGCATAAACAAAGAAGACACGCCGTTAATATGGCAAATCAAAACGGCATGACAGTGCTTACTGTGCCTGCTTTTGACGATTTGATTAGCGGCAAGCTGAGCGTGTCTCAAATTAGAAAAGTAGAAGTTGAAGATTTGCTAGGTCGCGAACCTGTGTTGTTAGATAACATTGGTTTACATATTTTGATTGAAGGTCGAACAGTCTTAGTCAGTGGTGCAGGCGGTTCTATAGGTTCTGAACTTTGTCGACAAATATTAAAATACAATCCCAGTACATTGGTTTGTTTAGATATTTCTGAATATGCACTTTATAATCTTGAGCAAGAATTAAGTCTTCAGGCGTCACATGCAACCTTGCTTTACATGACAGGTGATGTCAAAAGTAGCCGGAGAATTAAGAGCCTGCTTGAACAATATCAACCAGCAGTGGTATTTCATGCGGCAGCTTACAAACATGTACCCATGATGGAACATGGTAATGTGTGGGAAGCGTTATCGAATAATGTGATTGGTACGCATACGATAGCACAGGCCTGTAAAGAGACTGGCGTTGAAAAATTTGTACTAATATCAACTGATAAAGCCGTTAATCCTACCAATGTAATGGGCGCTAGCAAGCGTTTAGCTGAAATGGTATGCCAAGGATTGCAAGAGGAATTCAATCAATTTTCAAATGAATCGATCACTAAGTTTGTGATTGTGCGTTTTGGTAACGTGTTAGGCAGTAGTGGTAGCGTGATTCCTAAGTTCCGCGAACAAATTGCTAAGGGTGGGCCAATTACGATTACACATCCTGAAATTACCCGTTACTTTATGTCGATTCCTGAGGCTGCGCAGCTTGTGATGCAAGCCGGCTTAATGGGTAAGGGTGGCGATATTTTTGTGTTGGACATGGGCGAGCCAGTCAGAATTGCTGCGCTGGCAGCTGATATGATACGATTATCCGGGTTACATATTGATGAGATTAAAATCGAGTATGTAGGATTACGACCAGGTGAAAAGCTTTATGAGGAATTGCTGGCAGATGATGAGCATACGATGCCTACACCTCATGAAAAACTTAGAATCGCCGAGGCAAGGCCTGTAGATAAAACATGGGTAAAAAAACTCTTAAAATGGATTGATAATGTACAAAGCACTAACGAAGTGAACATTAAAGATGAATTAAAGTTATGGGTAGAAGAATATAGTCCGCAACATAAGCCCAATATAGAGATGCATACTTCCTTTGTTGAGAAACCGATTACTCTACATTAGATGGTGATAACAATATGAAAAAAATTACTAAAGCAGTCTTTCCTGTAGCAGGGTTGGGTACGCGATTTTTACCTGCGACAAAAGCAATGCCCAAAGAGATGTTGCCGATTGTTGATAAACCATTGATTCAATACGCTGTTGAGGAGGCTATTGCAGCGGGCGCTGCTGAGCTTATTTTTATCACTGGTAAACATAAACGCGCTATTGAAGACCACTTTGATAAAGCTTTTGAATTAGAGTCTGAATTGGCTGCTAAACAGAAAACAGAGATTTTAGAATTGCTGCATAATATTTTGCCTAAAGGCGTGACTTGTATTTATATTAGGCAACCAGAGGCGTTGGGTCTGGGGCATGCTGTTTTATGTGCGAAACCTGTTGTAGGTAATGAACCGTTTGCAGTTATTTTGGCAGATGATTTAATTGATGCCAAAGTGCCTGCTATGCAACAAATGGTTGCACTGTTTAATGAACAACAACATTCTATTTTAGGTGTTGAGGATGTATTACTTGAAGATACTGCTAGCTATGGGATTGTAGATGCAGTAGCAATCTCATCTACAGTCCTTAAAATCAATGGCATCGTAGAAAAGCCACAACCTAAAGACGCTCCTTCTACATTAGCAGTGGTAGGCCGCTATATTCTTACGCCAAAAATATTTGAATGTTTAGAAAACATCCAGCCTGGAAAGGGTGGCGAAATTCAGCTTACAGATGGCATTGCTCAACTGTTACAGCATGAACCAATTTTAAGTTATCGTTTTGAAGGTAAGCGCTTTGATTGTGGTAGCAAACTAGGCTTTATGAAAGCGAATGTAGAGTATGCTTTGAAGCATCCTGAAATTAGCAATGAATTTTCAGAGTACCTGAAAAACGAATTAAATTAACTCTGCAAATTGAATACACAAAATCCACAAGAGTTATTGCAGCAAGCCTTCCTGATTCATTCTACAGAAGCTGTAGAATCGACTATCAGACGTCTTAGTGTAGAGATTACTAAAACACTAAAAGACACCAGTCCAATAGTCATTTGTGTAATGGGTGGCGGAATTGTTTTTGCCGGACAATTGCTAACCCAATTAAATTTTCCGTTAGAGGTAGACTACGTACATGCTAGTCGATATCAAAATCAAACCGTTGGAAAAATTCTCATATGGCAATCGTTACCAAAGTTAGATTTATCTGATCGCACAGTGTTATTGATTGATGATATTTTAGATGAAGGTGTCACGCTTCTCGCGATAAAAGATAAATGTTTGGCTTTAGGCGCAAAAAATGTATTATCTGCTGTATTAATTGAAAAGAAGTTATCGCATACCAAGCCTATTGCAGCTGATTTTGTGGGTCTAGAGGTGCCGGATTGTTATGTATTTGGCTATGGAATGGATGCTTATGGCTGGTGGCGTAATCTGTCTGCAGTTTATGCCCTCAATCAACCCAAATAATATTATAGAAATAATAAGTATTTCAATGTTAAAAATTGGTTATTAAATAGCACTTTTGTTGTATTTATTACATATAGATTAAATTTTCATGTAATCTACCCTTCGAAATAATGAATATGGATAATTTTTCCTTAATGCTTATCGCCTATCATGCAATTAATGGTGAATAGGTTGGATTGTTAATTTAAATGATACAAAAAAATATAATGGATTTGGAGCTAAAGAA
>DASQFK010000211.1:0-4705 GCA_035633175.1 Methylotenera sp. | reverse complement strand
AATTTTGGCTTTAGACTAGGGCAAAATTAAACATAGATTGACCTTGCTGCCATGCAGTAGCATAATGATTTTATTGAAGAATTTTAGGAGTACAAGATGAATGCAGTTACCGATTTACCCAGCACTGATTTAGCGCATATGGATATACCAGCACCGTTGGTATTTACCGATAACGCGGCAAAAAAAGTGAAAGAACTGATTGAAGAAGAAGGATCGCCAGATCTCAAATTACGCGTGTTCGTGAGCGGTGGCGGTTGTTCAGGTTTTCAATATGGATTCACATTTGAAGAAGAAGTGAATGACGATGATACACAAGTGCAAAAAGACACTGTGACCTTGTTGATTGACCCAATGAGTTTGCAATACTTAATGGGCGCTGAGATTGATTATCAGGATAGCTTGCAAGGTTCCCAGTTCGTCATCCGTAATCCGCAAGCAACAACTACATGTGGTTGTGGTTCATCTTTCTCAGTTTAAGGTTTTAATTTAATACCTTCTGAATTCAAACTAGCTATATCGTTAACATTTGATGAGAAAGCTTTTTCTAATTGTCATGATGTTTTTGCTGCCACACCAATATGCTTGGGCGATGGCGGCAAATTATGATGCACATGATGTTTGTGAAAAGCGCGAGCAAGCCGAACAAGCGCATTTTGGTCATCATGTACATCAGGTCAATTTAGTTGATTTGAACATTAATATTGAAGATTCAAACAGCGACACAAAAGCCAAAGCTTCTGATAATCAAGTACTAACCAATCAGTCAACTACAAGCAATCAATCAACTAATAGTCATATTCATCATGGCTTTTGCCATTTATCATGTGGTGAAGTGTTGAGTTACAGTTTGCCTGTATTTGAAGCATTAAGTGTCCAGTTTTTAAGCCAATATTCATTGGTTTATCACGCACCTACCTCTCATGTGTTAGACCGTCCTAAATGGTTGCAGCTGATCTAGTTCGGCGTAGCGTCATTTAAGATAACTTCCAGTACTATCCTCCCTTTCTAGGCGCTCGCTGATTTTTCTATTTTTAGGAGAATTAGATGAATATCATTCAGCGTTTATTTTTTAAATTACAATTATTTTTTTTGTTAATAGGCTCAATTTTGAGCTTAAGCACCTCAGCCATTGCGGCTGAAAACGTCATTACTTTAGATGAAGCCACCGCACTTGCGCTAAAGGCAAATCCCGAGATTGCAGTCGTTCTTAGAGCGCGAGAAGCTGAAAGCGGATTTAAGCTACAAGCCGCCGCGCGACCTAACCCAACCTTATCCACGCTGGTTGAGGATTTACGTAGCCAGTATCGAAACTCAACCATATTGATTAGCCAGCAATTAGAAACTGCTGGTAAGCGCGATAGGCGCATGGTTGCGGCTGATAGTAATATAGCGTTAGCTGATGCGGATATATTGATTACCCAAGCAGAAATTAGCGCTAAAGTTTATGCAGCTTACTATCAATTATTAGCTGCACAACAAGCACAGGCGTTGGCTATAGAGTTACTGCAGATTTCAACACAATCAAGAGAAACAACGGCTAAACGTGTATTAGCAGGTAAGGTTTCACCTGTTGAAGAAACTAAAGCAAAAGTGGTTGAAGCTGGTTTAAAAATAGAATTAGCGGCAGCCAATCAAGAGTTAGCTTTTGCTAGGAAGCGCTTGGCTAGTTTATGGTTATATGAACCTATAGACAATATAGCCGTTGACTCTCCAGGCAGTGCCACATTTTTCGCAGCTGGTGAGTTGGATAATATCAATGAAATTCCTACCCTTAGCGAATTAATCACTCAACTGCAAAATTCTCCACGCTTACAAAAAGCCACACTTGCCATCACACAGAAACAAGCTTTGCGTGATATTGAAAAAGCCAAACAAACGCCAGATGTAACGGTTAGCCTCGGCGCTAAACGTAATGAAGAGTTGGGTGGCATCACGCAGGCAGTAATTGGATTATCAATTCCTATTCCGGTATTCGATAGAAACCAAGGTAACTTGCAGGGAGCACAGGCGCGGCAACTACAAGCGGAAAGTGAAAAAATCGCCTTACAAAACCAGTTAACAATAGATTTGACGGATGCTTATGGTCGTAGGCAGTTACAGATTGAAGCAGCAAAAACTTATGTAAGTGATATTTTGCCAGGTGCACAAAGTGCCTATGAAGCAGCACGTAAAGGGTTTGATTTTGGCAAGTTTAGTTTTTTAGAAGTACTCGATGCGCAACGTACGTTGTTTCAAGCAAAAACACAGTTTCTTCAGACACTTGCACTAGCGCGCCAAGCGCAGGCAGACATTCAAAATATATTAGGCTTAACGAATGGATATGAAGACGCTATTAAAAATGAAATGCATGAAAAGGAAGTCCCATGAAAATAAGTAAACAAATGTGGTTGGTTATCGCAATAGTACTGATAGGTATTGTAGCGGCTGGCTTAATCTTAAAAACTAGTAAACCCACGATGGGGGCCGACGACCATGGTGAGCATGCGGAACATGCTGAAGAAGGGAGTGCTGATCATGAAGAACATGCAGAAGAAGCAAAGGATAAAGCGGCAGATCATGATCAGCCAGTAATGGTGTCTGAAAATACTAAAGGACCACATGGAGGCAAACTTTTTACAGATGGCGATTTCGCAGTTGAGGTCACGATTTTTGAGCAAAATCAGCCACCAGAATTTAGGCTTTATGCTTATTCAAATAACAAACCTTTAGCACCTGCAAACACTGTGGTGAGTTTAAAGCTATCTCGCTTAGGTCGCGAGGCGCAACTATTTAGGTTTACGCCTGAGAAAGATTATTTAACTTCAAAGATAATCGTTGAAGAACCGCATTCTTTCAAAGTGGCAATTGAGGCGACGTATGCTGATAAAACAAATCAATTTGCCTACGACCAAGTAGAGGCAAGGGTGACATTGACAGATCAGCAACTCAAACATAATGCGATTGAGGTTTTAACGGCTTCACCTGCTAGCATTCAAACCAATTTACGTTTATTAGGCGAAATTAAATTAAATGCAGATAAAGCGGTGCAGGTATTGCCGCGTATGAGTGGCATTGTAGAAAGTGTGGCAGCGAATGTGGGCGATAAAGTTAAAAAAGGCCAAACGTTGGCAGTGATTTCGAGCTTAGGTGTGGCAGAAAACCGCGGTGATTTATCAGCAGCACAGCAGCGTTTGAATCTTGCTAAAACAACTTTAATTCGTGAAGAAAGCTTGTGGCGCGAAAAAATCTCTGCTGAACAAGACTACCTTGCAGCTAAAAATGATCTGCAGTTAGCGCAAATTGAAGTAGCACGGCAGCAGCAAAAGTTGGCAAGCATGGGTGTTAGTGGCGGTAGTGGTTCGCGTTATGAATTGAAAGCACCGATAGATGGTGTAATTACGCGCAAAAATGTTGCTACTGGCCAAGTGCTTGAGCTGACCCAAATGATGTTTGAAGTAGCAGACTTGAGCACGGTATGGGCTGAAATGAATATCCCCATCAAAGATTTAGGCTTAGTAAAAACAGGTCAAAAAGTGACTGTACGTGCTTCTTCCTTTGAGCAAAATACGGAAGGTACGATTACCTATATTGCGCCATTGGTTGATTTGCAAAGTAGGACTGCAATTGCTCGGGTAGCAATGCCTAATATGAAACAAAACTGGTTGGTTGGGCTGCCTGTAAACATTGATTTAGTTGCAGATGAAGTGACTGTGCCGCTAGCCGTATCTATAGAAGCCATACAAACCTTGCAATATGGTGACGTGGTATTTGGCCGTTATGGCGATTCTTTTGAAGCGCGACCAGTTGGGTTGGGTCGCCGTGACAGTAAATATGTAGAAGTACTTTCTGGATTGAATTTAGGCGAACAATACGCCGCAGGTAATAGTTTTGTGGTTAAAGCCGAGCTTGGTAAAGCAGGAGCTAGCCATGACCATTAAAAAACTAGAAAGTAGTGATGTAGATCCACATAGGGCGAGAGGTCCGTTTGAAAAATTGATTGCGATAGCAATTGAGCAGCGCTGGATGGTGATGCTCATTAGTTTAGGCGTGGCAATCATGGGGTTCGTGAGTTACCAACATTTGCCGATTGATGCTGTGCCTGATATTACCAATGTGCAAGTGCAAATTAACTCGGCAGCACCCGGTTACTCACCATTAGAAACTGAACAGCGTATTACCTACCCAGTAGAAACGGCCATGGCTGGGCTACCTGATTTAGAAGAAACGCGTTCCATTTCGCGTTATGGTTTATCACAGGTAACGGTGGTATTTAAAGAAGGGACCGATATTTACTTTGCCCGCCAACTTGTTGCCGAGCGCATTGCGGTGGTAAAAGAGAAATTGCCAGCAGGTATTAGCTCGGAAATGGGGCCGACTGCTACAGGTTTGGGGGAAATCTTCATGTGGACGGTATCTGCCAAACCTGGCGCGCTTAAGCCAGATGGTACACCTTATACCGCGATGGATTTACGTGAGGTGCAAGATTGGATTATTAAGCCGCAATTACGTAATGTGCCTGGCGTGACAGAAATTAATACCATTGGCGGGTATAACAAGCAGTTTCAAGTTTCACCCAATTTAGATGCTTTGGTGAGTTATGGACTAACGCTGAGTGATATTTTGAATGCGCTAGAAAAAAACACCAATAACCAAGGTGCTGGGTATATTGAAAAGTTAGGCGAGCAATATTTAATTCGCGTCCCGGGCCAAATAGCGGTAGATAGTA
>DASQFK010000210.1:0-2210 GCA_035633175.1 Methylotenera sp. | reverse complement strand
TTTACCATTTACAAGGCGGTATTTTGAAATACTTAGAAACCGTGCCTGAAGAAAAAAGTCTTTGGGAAGGCGAGTGTTTTGTTTTTGATCAGCGCGTAGCCGTTAAACATAACTTGGCCGTGGGCGAATATGACCAGTGTTATGCCTGCCGCCATCCGCTATCTCCGCAAGAGATGCAAAGCAACCAATATGCTGCTGGTATCTCATGTCCATATTGCTACGACAAAGTGTCGGAAGAAAAACGTGCCAGTTTGATTGAGCGGCAAAAACAGGTTGCCCTGGCTAAAAAGCGCGGTGAAGCACATATCGGTAGCAAGCAAACTGGTATCAAACACAAACGCAAATCCGTGTTCAAACCAGATGAGAAATTAGAAGATTAAGCATGAATAAAGGCGAACTGCATGTGTGATTACAATACCCTAGTTAAAACACTTCACCAGTTTGCAGAACAATCGAAAGAAAAACCTTTAACGCTTGGTGAAGCGCTAGATTCATTAGATGAAGCAGGTTATGCCTTCATTTCTATTATTCTAGTGTTGCCTTTTTTGCAGCCTTTACCGCTGGGGCCCATCACAGTTATCGGCGGTATTGCTTTTGCAACGTTAGGCTGGCAACTATTTCATGGTCATGAATCGCCCGTCCTTCCACAAAAACTCCGCAATCTTGAGTTTTCCGAAAACATATGGCGAATATTGGTAAACGTTTGTTTGAAAGTGCTCGGTTTCTGCAGAAAATTCACCAAGCCACGTTACTTAACATTGGTTAACGGTAAAAAAGGACAGAAAGTCGGGGGCTTTATATTGCTTTCGGCTGGCGGCTTAATGGCAATTCCATTTGGTGTGCTACCACTTAACAACCTGCTGCCAGGCCTAGCTATTCTTTTTTATTGCATAGGTGAACTAGAAGAAGACGGTTTAATGTTTTTCATCGCTTTTTTCTGGCTAATTGTAACCGTACTTTATTTCACCACTTTCTTTTTTGCTTTATGGTTTTTTGGGAAAGAAACATTGGCATTTTTTAATTAAAAAAAGCACGCCTTTTATAAATCATTACTTTTAAAAATTGATAATGCTCAAAAAAAAATGCACCTAATCAGGTGCATTTTTAATTTCATAAAACAAATAACTACTATTTCTTGTTTTTTAAGTTCGCCGCAATACGCATCCTTAACGCATTCAGTTTAATGAAACCGCCTGCATCTTTCTGGTCGTAAGCACCTTCATCATCTTCAAAAGTTGCAATGGTTGAATCAAACAGTGAATTGGTTTTACTATCACGACCTGTCACAATCACATTGCCTTTATAAAGCTTCACGCGTACCCAGCCGTTCACTGCCGTTTGTGTATGATCAATAAGCGTTTGCAGTGCGATACGCTCTGGGCTCCACCAATAACCGTTGTAAATCATGCTGGCATAGCGTGGCATTAAATCATCTTTCAAATGTGCTACTTCACGGTCTAGTGTGATACTTTCAATTGCACGATGCGCCTTAAGCATGATTGTGCCGCCTGGCGTTTCGTAGCAGCCACGTGATTTCATACCAACATAACGGTTCTCAACTAAATCCAAGCGACCGATACCATGCTTACCGCCTATTTTGTTCAAATGTGCTAGTAACTCATGCGGTTTCATGGCTTCACCATTTAAACTAACTGGGTCACCATTCACATATTCGATATCGAGATATTCAGCAGCATCCGGCGCTTTTTCTGGACTGGCAGTCCAACGCCACATCGTTTCTTCAGCTTCTGCGGCTGGATTTTCTAAATGACGGCCTTCGTAGGAAATATGCAACAGGTTAGCATCCATACTGTATGGACTGCCGCCTTGTTTATGCTTCATATCGACTGGAATGCCATGTTTTTCAGCATATGCCATGAGCTTTTCACGGCTTAACAAATCCCACTCACGCCATGGAGCGATAATTTGTATATTTGGATTTAAGGCATAAGCACCTAACTCAAAACGTACTTGGTCATTGCCTTTACCCGTCGCACCATGTGAAATAGCATCCGCATTCGTTTCCGCTGCAATTTCAATCAAACGTTTGGCGATTAATGGACGTGCGATTGATGTGCCTAATAAGTATTCACCTTCGTAAACCGTATTTGCGCGGAACATGGGAAATACGAAATCACGCACGAATTCTTCACGTACGTCGTCAATGTAAATCTCTTTTACACCCGCCGCTTTGGCTTTTGCGCGTGCTG
>DASQFK010000209.1:0-13598 GCA_035633175.1 Methylotenera sp. | reverse complement strand
AATTTTGGGCCTAAAACTTCTTCCGCGCACCGTAAAACATCGCCCTTTGTACTACCTGCATCAGTAATGATAGTGGTTGCAGACAGATAAGGTTTAATGGAAGCCAATATTGATGGTGTTTGAGCGACTGGTGTTGCTATTAATACAACATCGGCATCATTTAATGCTTCGGCAATATTACTAGTTGCAATGTCAATTACGCCTAACGCTAGCGCGGTTTTTAAACTCTCCTGTGCATGGGATTGATTTCTACCGATCCCGACGATTTGCGGACAATTGCCTGCTTTTTTTAAAGCGAGCGCAACCGAGCCGCCAATCAAGCCCACACCAAAAATAACGAGTTTTTTCAAAGCGTATTTATTTAATTTTGATAATCCCAGATTGTAACATTGTTAGAATTGCAGATTGAAGCGTGATGGCTTATTTCAGCCATTCTCCTTCTATTAACTTTTCTAGCGGCTTAAAATTCTGTTTATACGCCATTTTTTGGCTGTCTTTAATCCAGTAGCCTAGGTATAAATAGGGTAACTTCAAGCTTTTAGCCCAGTCAACTTGCCATAAAACATTATAAGTACCATAGCTCGCTTTAACATCTGTGGTGTCATAAAAGGTATAAACCGCAGAAATGCCATCTCGCACAATATCAATGACACTGACCATTTTGAGTTGGCTGTGTTGTCTAAACTCAACCATTACGCTTTCTACATTGGTTTTACAGAGAAAATTTCGATATTGTTCAATATCATCCTTGTCATCTTCATTTGAATCTTTATCTTTGGCATTAAGATCCAGATGACGTGCTTTTTGGTAGGCAGAATAGAGCGCGTAATGTTCTTCATGAAACTCTACATTTAGAATGGAGGAGGTGAGATTCTGGTGCTGTTTATAAGCACGTTTCTGGCTGCGGTTGGGGGCAAAGTCCTGCAGAATCACACGTACAGGAACGCATTCACGGCACTTTTCGCAATGTGGCCTGTAGGCAAAATTACCGCTTCGTCTAAAGCCCTGTTGGATTAGACCACTATAAACATTTGCATCAATTAAATGTTGCGGGGAAGCAATCAAACTTTGAGCGAGTTTATTAGGCAGATAACCGCAGTTATAGCCAGTGGTGACATAAAACTGTAGCTTTTGCAGTGGCTTGTCGCTAGGTAAGCTCATATATTAAAGTCCTAAGCTTATTAAAATAAAGAACTAAACTCTTAATTAAGAGTGTACCAATTTTGCTTAGATGATAACAATCTTACGCAGAAGATATAAGTTTTGAAAGCATTTGCGCAAAATAATCGCGAGAAATTTCGCGCGCACCAAGGCTGGTAAGATGTGCTGTTTTCATCTGGCAATCTATCATTTCAACCCCTTCAGTTTTGAGCTTTTGCACGAGCGAGACAAAAGCTACTTTTGAGGCATCCGAAACGTGATGAAACATACTTTCGCCATAAAACATCTTGCCGATTTTAATGCCATAGCAACCGCCAACTAGCTTGTTATCAAGCCAGCATTCAGCGCTTATTGCATAGCCAGCGCCATGCATAGTGCAATATGCTTCGATAATATCTGCAGTAATCCAAGTTCCTGGCTGACCATTACGTAGGGTGTGACTGCAAGCGGTAATTACTTGACGAAAATCGGTGTTAAAACGTATTTCAAATGATGTTTTTTTGAGGGTTTTAGCAAGTGAATTTGATATTTTTAACTCGGATGGAAACAATACCATGCGTGGATTTGGGCTCCACCACATAATCGGATCGCCATCACTGAACCAAGGGAATATGCCTTGTCGGTAAGCCGTTAAAAGTCGGTCAAATGATAAGTCACCGCCAATCGCGATTAAGCCGTTAGGGTCTCTTAGTGCTTCTTCCAGTGGTGGAAAGTCACAATCACCGTCAATACTTGCAACACGACCATTGGGTAATTGGTAATAACCTCTGGACATTCTAATTAACCACTTGTTAAATCAGCATCCACAAAGCCATTAGCGCCATCAGCAAGTCTTCAATGATGGTTACTGTACTCATGGGTAGATTAAATACTGCGCCTAAACAAGCACAACGTATTTTTTGCTTATTGGTGACAGCACGTATCACGCCTAAGCTAGAAAAGGTCATGACAATTAATGTGATCCAGTTAGTGAGAACAGGTTGCCATGCCAATAAATAGGCTATTCCCAAGCCTAGCTCGATAAAAGCGTATACATAGCCATAAGGTTTAAAACGCATGGCTAACAAGTCGTACATGGCATAACTATCTGCAAAGCCTTGTAGATTTAAGAGTTTAAAAAATGAGAATACTAGAAAGAAACCCGCCATAAAGTTGGGCATGAAGCGGTGTAATTCAAAGCTGCCTTGCAGGTATTCGATTGCTAAGGCCACCATCAGAATATAAGCAAATATTAATATTAATGGCTTATAAGTGGTAAACCAGCTTGCGCTCTCGGCAAGATTTTTGGTTGAATTAGACTTTACGGCTTGTGGCTTTTTGGTTTCGCCATTATCTAGTTCGACAAGTTTGTAATGTCCCACCTTACTTAATGCAGCATTCAATCTTTCTAGACCAATATTAGGGTTGGTAATCACAGCGTGCGGCGGCTCTAACGTTACCTCCACAGACTCTGCATAGGCGCTTAAGGTAGCTTTAACGCGGCCAACACAGCCGCCACAGGTCATGCCTGTTACTGTATATTTGCTGGTGTTCATCATTGTGGTGTGAATATCATATGAGTTGGTTGGCTAAAGTTTATATAAGTAATGTCAGGCTATGAATGCACTCAAAATCTGGGACGTCATTAACATTAAGTTTAACGTTAATTTTGAACCTAGTTTGACTATACTTTACTAAGAATATTGAGCGAAAGGTAAAAAATGCAATATCTCATCATGAAGTATTTAATTACGGCTGGGGTCGTTGTAGTGGTTTCTGAGTTTGCAAAACGTAGTGATAAATTGGGCGGATTGATTGCCGCATTACCCTTAGTGACAGTGCTGACGCTGATATGGCTGTATGTCGAGCATCAACCAGCGAGTAAGATTGCCAATCATGCGTATTACACATTTTGGTATGTGTTGCCCACTTTACCCATGTTTTTGCTTTTTCCTTACTTGTTACCCAAGCTGGGTTTTGCGTTTACGTTAATCAGTTGTGTGATTTTTACCATATTATTATTTTTTCTTTATGCCCTTTTACTTAAGCAATTCGGCATAGATTTATTGTAACAATTTTTTTGTAAAAATAGCTTCTTAATCAATTCATTAGCGCGTAAAATGCGCGAACTTAAATTCGTTTAAAATAGTGTAGCTGTGGAACAATACTTAACAATGCTCGCCAAGCCCATTCATACCTATCGTCCTTATTGGGCGAAACGGTTCGGTGCGGCCCCGGTTTTGCCAATGAGCCGCGCAGAGATGGATGTGCTGGGCTGGGATAGCTGTGACATTATTTTGATTACCGGCGATTGTTACGTAGACCATCCCAGCTTTGGTATGGCGCTGGTAGGGCGGCTATTAGAGGCGCAAGGTTTCCGCGTGGGTATTATTGCGCAGCCTGATTGGCAAAATGCTAATCCCTTCAAAGCGCTGGGCAAGCCAAATCTCTATTTTGGCATTACCGCAGGCAATATGGATAGTATGGTGAATCGCTACACAGCGGATAGAAAAATCCGTAGCGATGACGCTTACACACCGGATGCAGCCCCCAACAAACGTCCTGACCGCGCAGTCTTGGTTTACTCACAGCGTTGCCGTGAGGCGTATTCTGATGTGCCGCTAGTTATTGGTAGTATAGAAGCTAGTTTGCGCCGTATCGCCCATTATGACTATTGGTCAGATAAAGTGCGCCGCAGTATTTTAGTGGATTCTAAAGCGGATATTTTGCTTTACGGTAACGCAGAGCGCGCATTGATTGAATTAAGCCACCGCATTGCCAAAGGCGAAAAAGTATCGGATATCCAGGATATTCGCGGGACTGCTTTTTTGCGTAAGAAAATCCCAGAAGGCTGGAGCGAGATTGAAAGTACCAAGCTAGACCGCCCAGGTGAAATAGATAAGCCGATAGACCCATATGAGATGAAGATGGGTAAGGCCGATGCGAGTTGTGCCACAGATGAAAGTAAACCTAAGGCAGATTTACCGGAAGGCACAAAAGCCATCGAGATTGTACGTAAACCAAAGGCAGACAGAGCCAAGCAGGTCGTGCGCTTGCCCGATTATGAAGCTGTGGCGCAAGATCCAGTATTGTACGCACATGCTTCACGTGTGCTGCATCTGGAAGCCAACCCGGGTAATGCACGTGCTTTGGTACAAAAACACGGCGATAGAGAAGTGTGGCTGAACCCACCGCCAATACCGCTGACGACCAAAGAGATGGATTACGTGTACGACATGCCGTATGCGCGGAAGCCACATCCCATTTACAAAAATGCCAAGATTCCTGCTTGGGAGATGATACGTTTCAGTGTAAATATCATGCGCGGCTGTTTTGGCGGCTGTACGTTCTGCAGTATTACCGAACATGAAGGCCGTATTATCCAGAGCCGCAGTGAAGAATCCATCTTAAAAGAAGTGGAAGATATTCGCGATAAAGTCGACGGTTTTACCGGCGTGATCTCTGACCTCGGCGGGCCAACTGCCAATATGTACCGCATTGCCTGCAAGAGCGAAAAGATCGAAAAATCTTGTCGTAAGCTTTCATGTGTCTACCCTGGTATTTGCGAGAACTTGAATACTGACCATAGTGCGCTGATTCAGCTATACCGTAAGGCACGCGCTATTAAAGGTGTGAAGAAGATATTGGTTAGTTCAGGTTTGCGTTATGACTTGGCTGTGAAATCACCAGAATACGTGAAAGAGTTAGTGCAACACCATGTAGGCGGCTATTTAAAAATCGCGCCTGAACATAGTGAAGAAAACGTATTAAGCAAAATGATGAAGCCAGGCATGGGTGCTTATGATGAATTCAAGGTCATGTTTGAAAAATTCAGTGCCGAAGCAGGTAAAAAGCAGTATTTGATTCCATACTTTATTGCGGCACACCCGGGTACGACAGATGAAGACATGTTGAACTTAGCGCTTTGGCTGAAAAAGTATGATTTCAAGCTCGACCAAGTACAAACTTTTACACCCACGCCCATGGCGATGGCGACTGCCATGTATCACTCTGGTAAAAATCCGCTACGTAAAGTCACGGCTGATTCAGATGATGTGCCGATTCCTAAAGCAGGTAACGTGCGTAAATTGCATAAAGCATTTATTCGTTTTCATGACCCTAATAACTGGCCGATGCTGCGCGAAGCCTTGAAGAAAATGGGACGCGATGATTTAATTGGCAATGGTAAGCAGCATTTGATTCCAGCTTGGCAACCGCTATCAACTAAGCCAGTCACCACTGTGCGTGGTGAGCAACTAGAGCGAACTATTCGACCTAGGCGCGCGTCAGAAAACAAACGCAAATATTCGTAAAAATCCAAGTTTCGTCGCTATGCTGCGTTGCTCACAAAAAATTACTCCTTACATATTCAATATATGCGGCGTCATAATTTTTTGTTCGCGCCTTGCCTAGCTTATCGCACCAATCTTGCAGCTTCAGCTGCTTAGATTGGTGGTGATGCCCTTAACGGGTAGAAACTTGAATTTTTAGAGGTACTTAAATCAGAGGGTATTTGTCATGTTGTTTAACAGCTTTCACGCTAAGGTCAACTATGTCTTTTAATCTGCAAAAACTACTCAAAAGCCTAATTGCATTTGGTTTCCTAGTATCCATTAGCAGCACTGTCTTAGCTGAACAAGGTCTGTTTTGGAAAGTTGATTCTCCAGCGGGTAAAACCAGTTATCTGTTTGGCACTATTCATACCGATGATAATCGTGTGACCAATTTTTCACCTGCTGTTACGAATGCGCTGCAATCGGTTGATGCTTTTATGATGGAAACATTAGCACCGAACGACCCTAGTATCTTTATGATGCCAGACGGTGATTTGAAAAGTATGCTGACCGAAAAAGAACTAGACCAAGTATATGCGCTCGCCGAATTTCATGTGATGCACCGCGATGCGGCAACACATATGAAGCCTTGGTTGTTGGCTGTGGTGTTTGATTCACCGAAACCGCTTACACCGTTTGCCCAAGACAACCTGCTAATGACAATGTCAGAAGATTTAGGCAAAGAAGTCATTGGAATTGAAGATACTCAAGAGCATTTTGGTGTGATGGATAGCTTTAGCCGAGATGAGCAATTGACCATGCTCCGCGCTGTACTAAAACGTAGCCAGCAAACAAAAGAGCGTGATTATGAGCGATTAATGAGTGCTTATTTAGCGGGTAATAGTGATAAGGTTGCAGAGCTAGATGAGAAAATTACTGGCGGCATGTTGCCACCTGCATTGTGGGAAAAAATGCGCGGTAAGTTATTAGATGAACGTAATATGGTCATGGCGCAACGTATTTCTGAAGAAGCCAAGGCTAAAAATGTATTTGTCGCAGTGGGCGCTTCACACTTAGCTGGTAAAGGTGGTTTGATTGCCAGGCTAAAAGAAGCTGGTTATAAACTAACACCAGTCAGTCAAAATTAGAGTATTTTCTTTTCAGTTCGCCTGAATCTGGACGCGTAGCCCACCAAATTAGCCATACCAGTAGAATCAATGTTCTGCGTTTGAAAATCGATTAGCTTCAAGCTCAATCGTTTCAATTGCAATATCAAAATCCATGGATTTATCAAAAAAGTAATTTACGCCCAAGTCTTTAGCAAGCCTACGGTATTGTGGATTAGCGTGGTTGGTAAGCATCACAAATACGGGTTGTTTAAAGGCATATTCTTTCGTTTGGGTATGTTTAATCACCTCAAATCCGTTGCCTTGAGCCAGTTCAATATCCACTAATAGCATGTCAAATTGTTGTTCATTCAATAATGCTATCGCACCATTTTGCGTTGCGGCAACACCCTTCACAGTTAAATCATCAGTGTTACTTAGTACCTCAATCAATGCATCGCGTATCAATATTGAGTCTTCGACCAATAAAACTTTCATTGGGCTAAGTGTAGTAGAAGCGCTATATTGAGAGGCGGACATTTTTTACTCTAATTCTTTATACAATTTTTTGAACATACAGTCACTGTACACAACCAAAAACCCCAATAATATCAGTCTTTGTCCTACATAGGATGACGCGGGTATTATAAACAACTTTACTTAGCCTCACGTCACCAACTCATTTTTTATTGCGTAATAGGTTAAATCAGCATTGGTTTTTAAGCTCATTTTTTCAAGTATTCTAGTTCTATAGGTACTCACGGTTTTAATGCTGATATTGAGTTCCGCGGCAATTTCAGTAGGGCTCAGGCCACAAGCTAACTTGAAGAATACTTGAAACTCACGATCCGACAAGGTTTCATGCAGTTGCTTTTCTGATGGGTGGCTTAGTTGGTCGGACATTAATTCTGCAAGTTCGGCCGAAATGTAGCGTTTACCGTTAGCAATCGTTCGAATGGCTTTAATTATCTCATCAGAGTCAGCATCTTTGGATAAATAGCCTTTACAGCCACTGCGAATCAAATTGAGGGCATATTGCTGCTCTGCGTAACCGCTTAACATCAATACTGGTAGGTCTGGGGTGATATGTCTGAGGTCGTGAAGGGTATCTACACCATTTTTATCTGGCATGGATATGTCTAAGACTACGACGTCATAAGTATTGTTGCGCACTAGCTTTAAGGCTTCAACGCCGGAAGCTGCTTCGCCAGTGACTTCTAAATCAGATTCCAATTCAATCAGGTTTTTTAAGCCTTGGCGCACAATACTGTGATCGTCGACCAATAAAATTTTTTTCATTGCGTGTGCCTGTTAACTAACAACTGTTAATTATTCAATCATTAAAACATAGTATGCAGTTGCAAAATTTTATTTTAGATTAAATGACGTATTTGGATTAAGTGACGGTTGCAATTAATGATTAGCCTCGTCAGAAATGTCTGCCGTGCCATCTAAGCCACCTCTAAATACCAGCCAATCATTTTCAATTTGTCTAATAGACCGATTGAATAGCGGCTCTTTTTTCCAAGAGTAGCGGATGTAGGCAAAAATGCCGATACCAATTAAAAGGGGTAATATCATTGCTGTTCCTAAAATAATGCTGCGATCTGGGCTGCTCCATGCGACTGCGAACAGCCACATTAAGCCGATTAATGCAGAACATGCTGCAGCGAGTAGCATGAACATATAACCTAAGAGACTATTCACTATGCGATGCAAATCTTTATTAAAGTTTTGCTTAAATATTGCGGCACGACTTTCTGCCATGACCGCAATATTTTCTTTCACTTCATCAAACTGAGCGCTGAAACCGTTTTTAGCAGTATTCATGCGATTACGCAAAAAAAAGACGACAAGTAATTTAGCTGCAGTTTTCCACATGGTGAATTTCCCACTGAATTTTTAGATATTAAAGAATAAGAATTCTGATAAATATCAATACTATTTATCAGAATTTTGTTTAGTACCTAAAATGTAACCCAGTAATACCCCGGCGCCAAGTGCCACAGCCAAACTTACAATGGGTTTATCATGTACTGTTTGTACAGTGCGATCTTTAGCATGAGCCATTTCATTTTGCACAACGCCTTTTAACTCAACAGCTTTATCTACAATCTGGTCTTTAATCTCACCAGCACGGAAAGAATCTGTGTATTGAGCCAGTAAAGATTTTAAGCTTGCAATCACATGATAGGCTTCTTCTTTAGTTTGCTTGGCTTGTCTTTGTAATTTGTCACCAAGATCATTTGCTGAAGTTTTAACGTCATCAGCTACGTCTGCAAAACCTTCTTTTGTGTTATCAGCAAATTGTGAAAGGCTCTCTTTCGCTTCTAATTCCTTATTGGTCAGGTTTGTAAGATTTTTATCTTCTGGTTTATTAACATTAAACATGATGTATTCCTTTTCTTAAAAAAATAATAATAAGGCAACAAACTAGCGTTTGTTACCGAGTATAAATGAAACGATCGTAATGGCTAAAAATACAAAAAATAGGATTTTTGCAATGCCAGCTGCACCGGAAGCAATACCGCCAAAACCAAAAACAGCTGCGATAAGCGCGATGATAAAAAATACTACGGTGTAGTGAAGCATAGTAGTTTCCTTTCTAAATCTAAGTTATGTCAAAAAGATCACGTATCAACTTTACATACTCCTTTTGCTTCGCGTCAGCAGATATCTCCGATTTTCTTGTAAGAAAACGCTTACATGACCAGCTAATTATCTAGAACGTCAAAATGCTAAACTTAAACCAAAAACCGTGGCCAATACTACAAGCACGGCTAATACAATAAAGATAAAGAAAAATACTTTAGCGATTTTAGTTGCGCCGGATTCCACACCTTTAAATCCTAGCAAACCTGCAACAACTGCAATGATAAAAAATACGAGGGCATAATAAAGCATGTGTTTCTCCTTAACTTTAGGATTGTTTTGATTAATAGTTAATAGGTTACAATTGCTTGCAACTGTTGGCTGCTAGCGCTTAAATTGTATTGGGGTATAACATATACATTAAGCAGCTATAATCCGATTCAAGTGTAAGAAAGTACCTACTTATGGATATATATCTAATCATGACAATAAAGGGACTATGAAAATTATCTGGAAAAGTATCGAGTTTACATGGAACCAACTTTGGCACTGGTTTGAAAAAATTATTGCCATACTTGGGGGACGAACAATCGCCATGCTCACTGCGGCTTTGGTTATTACCATGGTTTCGGTGATTTTTACCGATAACTGGATTGTTTCTATTGGAAAGCAAGATGAATTAATTACGCATATCAGAACTAATATCAACACGCTTAATAAATTAAAAGAAAGTTTATACAGAGCCGAAAGTGCACAACGAGGTTATTTATTTACTAAGCGTGAAGTGTATATTGAGCCATTTAATCAGGCGCTTAATGAAGCCAGGAAAAGTATCCAAAATCTTGAGACCCTTGTGATACTCACCTCTGAGGGGGAGGATCAGCACGTTAAGCGAGATTGGATTAAAGCAATTTCTACCAGCTTAGAAACTAAGGCTGCTGAAATGAAAGTGACGATTAACTTAGCAAAAATCGGCAAGCTACAAGAAGCTAAGCAAGTGGTCAATTTAGATGAAGGTTTACTGGAAATGGAGAGGTTTACACAGTACACCAATACGCTCATTGAACACCAAATTAACAGCCTGAATACGCTCATAGAAAAACGCAAAGGTACGATTGTTTTAGCACGTATCTTCGTAATAAGTGGTGCTCTAATATTGATATTGCTAGTGGTGTTAGTGATTAAGCAATTGCTTGAAGAGATTGTGATTAAAGGCCAGTTGCAACAGCAGGTCTTAAAAGAAAATGAAATCTATCAAGAAAAACTGCAACAACAAACCAAGTTGCTTAGAAGCTTGGCATTAGATTACCAAGCCGATGTAGAACGTGAACGCCAAAAGTTGTCGCGGGAATTGCATGATGAGCTAGGATCGCTTTTTACCGCAACGAAAATGGATATGGCTTGGGTAATGAAAAAGCTCAAGAATATTGCGCCCGATGTTGTAGATAAACTCCAAAAAACCAGTCGTTACATTGATCAAGGTATTAATTACCAACGTCACATCGTGCAAGAGTTGCATCCTGCAATGATGTCCACTTTTGGATTTTGGCCTGCGTTACGGTCTTTAATCATGGATGCTGCAGAGCGTAATCAATGGCAATTAACGTTGGATCTCCCAGATCAAAATACTAAATTGAATGAAACCATAAGCTTGGTGGCGTATCGGATCGTGCAAGAAACGTTGAACAATGCTAATAAATATGCCAAAGCGACGGCTGTTTCTGTGCACATGATGACAGATGATAGATTTTTAAAAGTTGAGATTGAAGATAATGGTGTTGGTGTTGACATGAAAGCCCTTAGTGGAAATACCCATGGTTTATCTGGTATGCGTCACCGTGTATTAGCCATTGGCGGGCATTTTGAAATATTAAGTGAGCCTGGTAGTGGCGTATTAACTAGAGCCTTGATTCCTTTAGATATTGGGACTCTATAGAATTTTGACTTTCCCATAAAAGATTTTATAAAATGTAGTCCATTTCTTACAGAATAATCAGCATCTTATGGACTTTTTAATACACTTTAACCGCGTAATGTGAAACATTAACAAAATTAAATTATTTTTAATTTAATTGATTCGTTATCGGATAAAGGAGTATTACCAATGAACAACGTATACAAACTAAAAACTCTAACGCTTGCAACTTCTTTAGCAATAGGTATCACTGCAGTTAATGTAATGGCAGCAGAGACTTATGATACCGACACTTATACTGATACTTCCACTTATACTGATACTTCTTGGCAAACACCCGAAGCAGCTGAGTTTTCTAGACTAGATACTTCTGGAAACGGTTTAGTTATGCCTTATGAAGCAATGAGAGGCAAAGCATTTAACAGCAAAACTTTTGCTAAAGCAGATGCGGATCATGACGGTACTATCGACCAAAAAGAATACATTTATTATAAGACTGGTGCATGGCCAGTAGTTGCTCCAACTAATGTAACTCAAACAAGCCCACTTCAGCCAACGCCAAGTCAACCAGAAGCAGTTGAAACCGAGACGCCAGAAAACATGGTCGTAGGTGAAAAAAGAAGTGTGGGTGAAGTCATTGATGATAGTGTCATTACAGCTAAATCTAAAGCGGCCATTTTACGCACTGAAAATTTAAAAACTTTACAAATTAGTGTTGAAACACGTCAAGGCGAAGTGACTTTGAGCGGTGTTGTAGATAATGAAGCGGCGAAGATGAAAGCCGAAGAAGTAGTGCGATCAGTTGGCGGGGTGACTTCTGTTAAAAATAACTTAGAAATTAGAACCTAACCTTCGCTAGACTCCAAAAATAGTCCTAATTTTAATTTTCTTTAATGTTTTAAAAGCCATTTATCCAAGCAGGGTAGATGGCTTTTCTTATTTAACATGAGGTCCAGCTTCATAGCGAATAATCTCACCAGATTGTTTAACATAAATGAGTTCATCTGTTGCAAAACCAAGCGCTTTCGCTTTTGCAATTAATTCCTGTTTAATGGGGTAAGCCAATTGGGGCGTACGCGACAAAATCCAAAAATAAGATGTATCCGGCCCGCAAATCATCACATAGTTATAGTATGGTTTGTCGAGTTCTATAATGTTATACGCGCCGTAAAATGGTCCGAAAAAAGAGACTTTTAATCGACCGGTGTTAGTATTGTCTGCATTAGCCGCATCAATAAAGTAAGCTTTACCTTCAGCCTCCTTCCATTGATTTGTCTTAGCGTTAAAGCCTCTATTAACGACTTTAATACCGCCATCATCGCGCATGCTATAAGTAGCAGTCACCTTCTCTAAATCACGCTCAAATGAGTGATCAAGTCGTGCAATTTCATACCAAGTGCCCAGATATTGGTTCGCATCCACACTTTTGATTGCCACTACGCCCTCAGGTTGACCCGTGCAAGCGTTCAGTAAAATTGCTAAAACAAGTAAAAATATATTTCTCATGAATGAATCAAATAAATATACTAGCGTGAATGCAGAAAGTAAGAGATTGCCTTATGCAAGCTACATTAGCTTAAAGTATACAATCGCAACGCCTATCATTAACACAAATACAATCCCAGAAATCCAGCGTAATCGAACGCGATTAGCTTCAACTCGTTTAATGAGCTCGGTATTTTGGTTGGCCAAGGCTTTAATCAATTCGGATGACGCCAGCATTTGTTTATGCAGTTCAGTGACCGTAATCTCCATGGAGTTAAGCTTCGATAAAATTATTGAAATGGTTTCAGCATCAGTCGATGCAGTCACAGGAATTTCAACAGTAGAGGTATTTTCAAGTGGTACTTTTTTTGTAACAGTATTCCACAGTTTTCTTGCACTATCGGCAATCGCGGGTGCAGTCGATATGACGTCTTTCCAGGGAACGGCACTTAGTAAAGAAATCCAGCCTATAGCCATTGCGTAGCCTTTCGAAATAAATGATGAGCTGATTAAAAACGTTAGTGCGTATTAAGTTGAAGTTAGTTTCGTCAAAATTAGATAGTACAGCATGTGGTCTAAGATGCTTTTTAGTTATTGTGCCTACGTGAGCTTTAGCTTATCCCGCTTGACGGATGGATTAGATGCGACCGCTACGATCAAAGAGCTTAAGTATAGAAACAAAGACCACGAAAGTTACACAGCTACCAAAAGAGAGTGCCAGCTCAGTAAGAACTGGCGGTGCGATGAGTATGAACCCATGTCCCTTAATGAGTGATGAAAAACTTGAAACACAAAATGGCATCAGAAAAAGTCTGAAAGTTTGCCATCGGTCTGGTGATTTTGGACTTGAGCCACTCACGCTAAGAAGCAGAGCAAAGCCGATAACGATACTGATGCCAAGAGAGTTAAGCCAAATACTGGGTGATGGGTCGAAGTAATTGTAAAGCGTGACAAGATACCAAATTAGATAGCACCACAGAATGAGCTTGCCAACTTTTAAGCGAGCAAAATAGTTGAGTGGAAAATAATTTAGTGGCAATTTATATAGTTCCTCATGTTTTATTCAGTAGTCACAGAATACGATAG
>DASQFK010000208.1:0-5030 GCA_035633175.1 Methylotenera sp. | reverse complement strand
GCAAATAGCACTTCACCGCTATCCAAGGGTTGCAATTGTAACAGACATCGTGCCAGCGTGGATTTACCGCTGCCAGATTCACCCACAACCGCCAGTGTACTGCCTTCACGCAGGTTAACGCTGACATTATCCAAAGCTTTTATTAATGTGGTGCCGAAGCCAAATTTACCACTGCGCTGTTTATAAGTTTTAACCAAATTTTTCGCAGCTAGAATAGGTTCTGTCATACTGATATCCCAGCATTAATATCAGCAGGCTGATTTTCCGGCAGCCATGCATAATCAATCGGTTTTAGCGGTTTCTTACCTTCCGCATCCGGCACACAAGCCAGTAATGCCTGTGTATATGGATGTTGTGGATTACCTAACACTTCTTCTTTAGTGCCAGATTCGACAATTTCACCTCTAAACATCACCACCACGTTATCTGCAATATCTGCGACTACACCAAAATCATGGGTAATAAATAACATGCCCATATTCATGCGGGTTTTCAGCTCATCAAGTAACTTAAGTATTTGCGCTTGCACTGTTACGTCTAGAGCAGTGGTAGGCTCGTCAGCAATTAACAGTAGAGGCTCACAAGCAATACTCATGGCGATCATCACACGCTGACGCTGACCGCCAGACAACTCATCTGGGTAGCTATTTGCACGGCTAGACGGAATACCCACCATGTCTAATAAACTAGCGATTTTAGTTTTTAAGCCATCGCCTTTAAGACCTAGATGGGTGGTAAGGCTTTCACCAATCTGATAGCCAACAGTCAATACAGGGTTGAGCGAAGTCATCGGCTCTTGAAAAATCATCGCGATTTTCCTGCCACGGACTTTTCGCAGGCTTTCAGCATCTAGTAGTGTTAAATCTTGCACACCTAATTCGGCATTATTAAATAATACTTTGCCAGTTGTTAACTGCAATTGTTTGGATAACAACCCCATTACAGACAATGCAGTCAGACTTTTGCCGCTACCTGATTCGCCTACTACGCAGGTGGTTTTGCCTGCTTCTATCGTAAAGCTTACATCATTCACCAATAAACGCGCTGGCATCTTTTTCGGCACAATACTAATATGCTCAAGCTGTAATAGCGGTACGGTTTTAGTGGTAGCTGTCATCATTTACTCAATGTTGTAAACAATCGTCACAACGACACGTGCAATTTTATCAATGGTCGATTTATCGTAAACGCCACCGTAGCTATCGTCACCCGCATCGCGGCCTACTGGCAGTATATAAAATGCACCTTGCGAAGCCGATTTCATCACCCCCACCTTGACGCCATCCTGCTTTACAAACTCGGTGGCTCGAGTACGTGCGTTCTTTGTGGCCTCTGCAATCAGCGACATTTTGATATTCTCTAAATCACTGACCAGATAGGAAGGTGGCGAGGCATTGACTGGATGGTTTTCTGCTCTTAATTGCAAAAGCGCTTTATTTGCAGCTGTAATTTTGCTTAAGTCTTTTGAAGTCACGCGTATATTTTGATAGGCATCAAAGCCATTTTGTACCTGACGCGGCACCTCTTTGATGAATACTTCGTCAAAATGCGGGTTTAAGGTTTCTACGTCTGCAGTCCAGGCTTCTGCAGCGAAACCTTGTTTTACCAAAAACGCTTCCACTACCTTGCGTTCAACTGCAAGGCGCTCTAATGCTGCTGCTTGCGTTGGCTGCGTAACGCTCATAGTCAAAGTCCATTCTGCGCTGTCTGCCTTGATTGGTTTTTCCGCCAGACCTTTGACTGTGATTGATTGCTGCCCAGATACTGCACGCTTACCTTGTACGCCTAAAATGAAAGCTGCCGATGACATGCCAATGGCAAGCAAAATACCCAACACCGCCATGGCTTTGAATAGATTATTTTGTTCAGTCATTCCGCTGTCCTTTCATCTACTCAATGACTAAGTCCTGTGAGCAGTTAAGTGTTGAATTGCTTCATTGAGACCACATTGCACCTGTTCACTCTTACCGCCTGCCAGCATCGGTTTTAACGTCACCTGATCATTGGCGACTTCATCGTCACCCAATATCAAGGCGAATCTTGCCATACTTCTATCAGCCTTTTTCATCTGTGATTTAAAGCTGCCGCCGCCTGCATGTAACACCACTTGAATATTAGCATTGCGTAATTGTTCAGCAATGCTAAATGCAGCTAGTTCTGCTTGTTCACCTACATTGACTAAATACACATCCGGCGCATCATCAGCTACGCTTCCGTATTCTTGCATTAGCAAAAATACGCGTTCTAATCCAATACCAAAGCCACATGCGGGGGTTGCATCGCCGCCTAATCTTTCTACTAATGCATCGTAACGTCCGCCGCCTGCAATAGTGCCTTGCGCACCAAGTTTAGTCGTCACCCACTCAAATACAGTGCGGTTGTAATAATCTAGACCGCGCACTAACCTAGTGTTAATTAAATATGCCACACCGGCAGCATCCAACAACTTACACAGACCGTTAAAATGCGCGCGGGTTGCACCGCCCAAACAATCAATCAATTTTGGCGCAGCGTCGCACATCGCCTGCATGCGCGGATTCTTAGTGTCTAAAATACGTAATGGATTAGTGTGTAAACGACGTTTTGCGTCTTCATCCAATAAATCCATATGTTGTTCAAAATAGGCAATCAGGATGTTGCGATATTCTGCGCGCTCATGTGCATCACCAATACTATTGATTTGCAGTTGCACATCTTGAATGCCCAACTCGCGCCATAATCTGGCTAGCAATACAATTTGTTCAGCATCTACTTCCGGCACCTCAAATCCAAATGCTTCGACACCGATTTGATGAAATTGCCGTTGGCGGCCTTTTTGCACATTCTCATGCCTGAACATTGCGCCGCTGTACCACAGCCTGACTGGGCCGTTATAAGTAAGATTATGCTCTACCACAGCGCGTACGCAACCTGCTGTACCTTCTGGACGTAACGTTAATTTATCGCCATTGAGCTGGTCTTGCCAAGCGTACATTTCTTTTTCGACAATATCGGTATGTTCACCTACAGAACGCACGAATAAATCAGTAGGTTCTACCAACGGCATACGAATATTTTTATAGCCATATTGTGAAAGTACGCGGCGCGCAGTGTCTTCCAGCTTGAACCATAGCGGCGTAGCTTCAGGCAGAATGTCGTAAAAACCTTTAATACTTTGGAATTTTGATGGCTTAATTGCTTTGGCTTCAGATTTTACAGTGTGGTTAACTGATTGTTTTTGGTTGACTGGTTCTACCATCATGACATTGCTTTAATAGAAGTTACTTTAATTGGAATTGTTTTGTTTGTTTGAGCTATGTTTGAATCTATCACGTTTGAATAGTGTAACTTGCCACCCTCTGCATAATTGACCTGTACATAGGTTTCAACAATCGCTTGAAACTCTTCTGCAATATGGTCGCCTTTTAAGGTCACGGTTTTTTCACCATCCACGAATACGGGTGCGACTGGCGTTTCACCCGTTCCAGGCAAACTAATGCCGATATTCGCAAGTTTGGATTCCCCCGGGCCGTTAACCACACAACCCATTACCGCTACGCTCATATTCTCAACCCCGGCATATTGGCTACGCCATACCGGCATCTGGTTGCGCAGATAGGTTTGAATCTGCATGGCCAACTCTTGAAAATAGGTCGAAGTGGTTCGACCGCAGCCTGGGCAAGCCGTGACTAACGGCGTAAATGAACGTATGCCCATGGTTTGCAGAATCTCTTGTGCCACAACGACTTCTTTGGTACGAGACTCATTAGGTTCAGGGGTTAATGACACACGTATAGTATTGCCAATACCCTGCTGTAGAAGCAATGCCAGCGCGGCAGTAGAGGCAACGATACCTTTAGATCCCATGCCAGCTTCAGTTAAGCCTAAATGTAGCGGGTAATCGCTGCGGGTTGCTAACTCA
The DNA here is from genome assembly GCA_035633175.1 of Methylotenera sp. Classification (GTDB taxonomy): domain Bacteria; phylum Pseudomonadota; class Gammaproteobacteria; order Burkholderiales; family Methylophilaceae; genus Methylotenera. The sequence continues at coordinate 1,129 of DASQFK010000208.1, read as the reverse complement.
CTATAGACTTTGACTAGATCCTGCACATTACTTACTTTGCAGGAAATAATGATTTGATTAGGTGATAAGCCTAATTCCACGGCCTGTTGCGCACTCTCAAGTGCAGATTGAATCAATGCTTCACGCATTAACGCATCTGACGAAAGAGGCTCAGCAAGCTTAGCATTATCATCCATCATCTGCGCCATTTTAGCTTGGTCTAAACTACCCCAGTTAACGCCAATGCGGACTGCCTTTTTATACTGGATTGCCGTTTCTATCATCGCAGCAAACTGCTCGTCGCGTTTTGAGCCTTTGCCTACATTACCTGGGTTAATACGATATTTAGCTAATGATGCTGCACAATCTGGGAATTGGGCTAATAACTTGTGTCCGTTATAGTGAAAATCGCCTACCAAAGGCACATCACATCCTAATGCATCCAGGCCGCGGCGAATATTACCAACTTGTGCAGCAGCTTCCGGTGAATTGACCGTGATACGTACTACCTCGCTGCCTGCCTGCCATAACTCGTATACTTGCTTAATAGTACCTTCCGCATCGGCGGTGTCGGTATTAGTCATACTTTGTACTACAACAGGAGATGCCAATGTGCCGTACAAACCGCCACCTACAGGCACATGACCGATCATCACCTGCAGCGTATTGCGTGGTTGATTGAGATGAAATGAATTCACAACTAGTTCAAAGCCTATATTTATTGTAAAACAAAACGTGCAATATTATTTTTAGTGTAACTAGTTAAGTCTATCTGCTTACCTAAAAACGTTACTTTAGTTGCCTTAGCGTTACCAACTTGTACGTTAAATGGCGGCTCGCCGTCAAAGCCGTCGCTATTACCAGCCTCCAATAATTTCTCATAAATTACAGCGCCTGACTGATCACTTACACGTATCCAAGTTCGCTCATCCACAGAGACATTCACTTTTTTATGTGATGGAGACGAAGCAGATTGTCCAGCATCAGGAGTAACTTGAGAGAGAGTTTTTTCAGTGGGAAGAGGCTGCTTTTGCGTCAAGCTATTCGGTTCCACAGTATTTAATGGCGAGACTGGATTAGCAATCGCTGGATTAACGGTATCAGCGGTTATTTGGCCCGCTTGTGTGACGTCTGTAGCAGTTACCTGTGA
>DASQFK010000207.1:0-15257 GCA_035633175.1 Methylotenera sp. | reverse complement strand
AATATCTGGCTGAGGCACCTGGATGGGAACTGCGGGACGACGCAACTAAATTGAAACGCACTTTCAAATTCGGCAACTTCGTAGATGCACTGGGACTAGCACAACATGTCGGCGCGCTATGCGAGGCGGAAGGCCATCACCTAGCGTTGTGTTCCAGACCCACAAAATCAACGGCCTACATGAAAATGACTTCATTATGGCAGCTAAAGTCAACAAGCTGACAGAGAATCTGAGTAAGCCTTAAAAGATAAAGCCAAAGTTAAACTCAGCGCGACATAGTTCCTAATTTTATATGAGTCTTAAGAAGATTTGCATCTGAAGGAAACTGAGTTTCGTTTTAATCATCGTCGTGATAAGCACACATTAAGGTGTGCTTAACTTGCTGAGATGATTGTTAAAAATCTTAACCTCCTAAGACCCTTAAAATTTTGGCCATTACATTGGATGAAACGGCGGGTGATGCCGTTTCTAGGCAATGTCATTTAGTGACTGCCGAATTGAGCCCTGAGAATGTTGGGAATAAAGCGGAAAATTAGCCAATTAAGGACTGCAGAGAATTTTAAAAAAGAAAAAGCCCCGCTGTGGGCGGGGCTTTTCTTGCTAAGTTACCACTGTAAGGAAATAACTCAGACTTGTTGGCGGAGTGGACGGGACTCGAACCCGCGACCCCCTGCGTGACAGGCAGGTATTCTAACCAACTGAACTACCACTCCATTACATTTACGTGAATTAGCTTATTAAAAGCAACTCCGTATTAAATTTTGCGTTACCTAAATTTTCAATTAAATTTTACTTAATAATCAGTAAAACCAAATTTTTTACAAAATAAAGAGTGCCTAAACTACCAGCACTCTCAATTTTACAATTAGGAACGACTTAGTCACACTTTTTGCTGGTTTATGGTGGGTGCTAACGGGGTCGAACCGCTGACATTCGCCTTGTAAGGGCGACGCTCTACCAACTGAGCTAAGCACCCTGCTTAACCAACAAAAATGCTAGTTTACAGCATCTTTAAGCGCTTTACCAGCCCTAAATTTAGGAGAATTTGCAGCTTTAATTGCAATTGTTGCACCAGTACGTGGATTACGACCATTACGAGCTTCGCGCTTACCAACATAGAACGTACCAAAGCCAATTAAAGTTACTAAATCGCCTTTTTTCATTGCTTTTGTAATTGAAGCGGTTGTTGCATCTAAAGCACGACCAGCAGCAGCTTTTGAAATGCCAGCAGCATTTGCAATATCGTCAATCAGTTCTGATTTATTCACGTGTAATCCCCTCTCAAGGTTTGTTAAATAAAGACTTCATTGTCTTGTTTGGGTATTGAATACCCGTATGAGCTTTATATCAAGCCAACAAAGGCTGTGTCAAGCTTTTATCGGCTTGTTATTCACTTATTTATTTAGTGCTTTGTTCCTGCAGCAACAGAAGTTGTATTTTCTGTAGATTTATCAGTACCTTGAACTTCTTTTGCTGGAACGTCATTAACTTCTGGTATTTCAGGTAAAGGTACAGGCTGTGAAGCCAGTGCTAGTGATAATACCTCATCTATCCATTGCACAGGATGAATATCAAGATGATTTTTGATGTTTTCTGGAATATCAGCGAGGTCTTTCAAGTTTTGCTGAGGAATCAATACTGTTTTAATACCGCCACGATGCGCTGCAAGCAATTTTTCTTTTAATCCACCAATCGGCAATACTTCACCGCGCAGTGTGATTTCACCTGTCATAGCGACATCTGCACGCGCTGGAATGCCCGTTAATATCGAAACAAGTGCCGTCGTAATAGCAATACCGGCACTTGGGCCATCTTTAGGTGTCGCGCCTTCAGGAAAATGAATATGGATATCATTCTTCTCATAGAAGTCATCATTGATGCCTAAACGCTTAGCGCGGCTACGTACCACGCTCATTGCAGCTTGTGTTGACTCTTTCATGACATCACCTAATTTACCAGTGGTCGTGGTTTTGCCTTTACCAGGCAATAAAACAGCCTCAATAGTCAATAACTCACCCCCTACAGACGTCCACGCTAGCCCTGTCACTTGACCAATTTGGTTTTCCTTAGCTGCAACACCATAATCAAAACGCTGAACGCCTAGATAGGTTTCTAGCGTTTTTGGGGTAACGCTTATTTTTTTAGCTGCTTTGGCGCCCTCTTTGGCTTTAGTCGTAAGTAGCTCTTTAACTACTTTACGACAAACTTTTGCAATTTCTTGCTCTAGTTTACGTACGCCAGCTTCACGCGTATAAAAACGTACGATATCGCGCACTACAACTTCAGAAACATTGACCTCATGCTCTTTTAAACCATGAGTTTTCAGTTGCTTAGGCAGTAAATAACGCATGGCAATATTTACTTTTTCATCTTCTGTATAACCTGAGAGATGAATAATTTCCATACGATCTAGCAAAGGCGCAGGAATATTCATCGAGTTGGCCGTTGCAACAAACATCACGTCTGATAAATCGTACTCAACTTCAATGTAGTGATCAGCAAAAGTATGGTTTTGTTCGGGATCCAATACCTCTAACAATGCTGAAGATGGATCACCTCTCATGTCTTGACCTAGCTTATCGACTTCATCCAGTAGAAAAAGCGGGTTTTTAACGCCAACTTTTGTCATGCTTTGCATGATTTTTCCTGGCATTGAGCCTATGTAAGTGCGTCTATGGCCGCGAATTTCAGACTCATCACGCACGCCGCCTAGCGCCATACGGATAAATTTACGATTGACCGCTTTAGCAATACTTTGCCCAAGTGAGGTTTTACCAACGCCTGGCGGCCCAACTAAGCACAAAATAGGTGCCTTAATTTTATCTACACGTTGTTGAACTGCTAAATATTCAACGATACGTTCTTTTACTTTTTCAAGACCATAGTGATCACCATCTAATATCGCTTCTGCAGCCAATAAATCTTTGCTGATTTTGGTTTTCTTTTTCCAGGGCAAATTAATAAGCGTATCTATATAGTTGCGCACTACTGACGCTTCAGCAGACATAGGTGACATTAACTTTAATTTCTTAAGCTCACTGGCGACCTTTGCAAGTGCTTCTTTCGGCATGCGTGCAGCCTCAATGCGCTTTTCAAGCTCTTCCATTTCCGCATTTTCATCTTGCTCGCCCAACTCTTTTTGAATGGCTTTTACTTGTTCATTTAAGTAATATTCACGTTGCGTTTTTTCCATTTGGCGTTTTACACGGCCACGGATGCGCTTTTCTACCTGCAGAATATCAATTTCGCCTTCCATCAAGCGCAACAAGTGTTCTAAACGTTCAGCCACGCTGAACATTTCCAAGATTTTTTGTTTTTCGTCCAGCTTAAGCGTTAAGTGTGCGGCAATCGTATCTGCAAGTCGCCCTGCTTCATCAATAGTCGCTAATGAAGTCAATATTTCAGGTGGAATTTTTTTGTTAAGCTTAACGTATTGATCAAACTGAGCAAACACTGTGCGCATTAAAGCTTGTATTTCAATGTCGCTCTCAGCTTCTGGAATTAGGTCAGCACGCGCAGCAAAACATTCTTCAGTTTCAATAAAACCTGTGACCTTGGCGCGCTGTACACCTTCTACTAAGACCTTAACAGTGCCATCAGGTAATTTGAGCATTTGTAGCACAGTAGCAACTGTGCCTACTTCATATAAATCCTCAGCATCTGGCTCATCTTTATTGGCCGATTTTTGCGCCACCAATAAAATCTGCTTGTCGCCTTCTGAGGCGAGTTCAAGCGCTTTTACTGATTTAGCACGACCAACAAATAAAGGAATTACCAAGTGTGGGTAAACAACAACATCGCGCAAAGGCAATACTGGCAATAAGCCGTTATCTGGCGTGTATAAAGGTAATGATTTTGTCATGAGGACTTCCAAAAGTTAAGCCAATCTAAATTAGGCCAGTGAGTTAAGCTGAAATGCCTACATATAATTTATGGGGCTGAACTCATACAGTTCAAGCTTAATTTAACAGATTTAATGCTTAAATTAACGTTAAGTATTAAATTAAATGTTAAAAACAAAGAAATTTACATTATCAAAAAAAGCATCAAAATTGACTGATGATCTGTTAATCATATGTAATGAAAATATAATTCGAATATAAAAAAACAAAAGCTGGCATACTCCGTAAGAGCAAGCCAGCTTTGTTTAATAGTACAGTTAAACCTTAACTGTATCTAACTAGATATTTTCTCTAGCCAACAGCCTCTTCTGCAGGTTTATCCGCATAAATTAACAATGGTGGCGTATCACCACGAATCACACCTTCATCAACGACTACTTTACTTAAATTATCCAGTGAAGGTAATTCATACATAATCTCAAGCAAAGAATGTTCCATAATCGAACGTAATCCACGTGCACCCGTTTTACGCTCCAGTGCTTTTTTAGCGATGAGCAATAAAGCTGACTCTCTAAATTCTAAGTCTACACCTTCCATCTTAAACAATTTGATATATTGTTTTGACAGTGCATTTTTTGGCTCGGTCAAAATGGTCATTAGTGCCGCTTCATCTAAAGACTCTAGTGTTGTTACGACTGGTAAGCGACCGATAAACTCAGGGATTAAACCAAATTTAATCAAATCTTCAGGCTCTACATCGCGCAAGACCGCACCAACTTCGCGTATATCGTTTTTGCTTTTTACTTCAGCACCAAACCCAATACCCCCTTTTTCAGAACGTAAGCGAATTACCTTCTCTAAACCATCAAACGCGCCGCCACAAATGAATAGAATATTCGTGGTATCTAATTGCACAAATTCTTGATTAGGATGCTTACGGCCACCTTGTGGTGGAATTGAAGCTACCGTACCTTCAATCAGCTTAAGCAATGCTTGTTGCACACCCTCACCTGATACATCACGGGTAATAGAAGCGTTTTCTGATTTACGAGAAATTTTATCCACTTCATCGATGTAAACAATACCGCGCTTCGCTTTTTCAACATCGTAATCACATTTTTGCAATAATTTTTGCATGATGTTTTCAACGTCTTCGCCTACGTAGCCAGCCTCTGTCAATGTAGTCGCATCCGCCATGACGAACGGCACGTCCAATAATCTCGCTAAAGTTTGCGCAAGCAACGTTTTACCAGAGCCCGTTGGACCTATCAGTAAAATGTTACTTTTTGCAATTTCCACTTCGTCTTTTTGACCGCCATCAGACAGATTGTTATGGCCTAAACGCTTGTAATGATTGTATACCGCAACAGCTAAAGTCTTTTTAGCTTGCGTTTGTCCAATCACATATTGATCTAAAATTTTGCAAATTTCTTGCGGTGTAGGCAGGCTAGCATCCGTGGATTTTAAGCCATCGGTATTTTGCACTTCCTCTTTAATGATGTCGTTGCATAAATCTACGCACTCATTGCAAATGAACACAGATGGTCCAGCAATGAGCTTCTTAACTTCATGTTGGCTTTTGCCACAAAATGAACAATAAAGTAATTTATCGCCGTCGGCTTTAGTCGCCATTGATTATTTCCTATAAATTAACTTAGCGCTGCTACTTATGCTCATAACAACGCTAAAGTATTACAACTTAAACTTTGGTGCTGGAAACCTCTAGCACCTATACTGGGTCAGCACGACTACCAATCACCTTGTCTATCATGCCATATTCGACTGATTGTTCAGCGCTCATAAAATTATCACGCTCTGTATCGCGGTCAATTTCTTTAGCTGTTTTGCCCGTATGATGCGCCAAAATCTCATTTAACTTGCCGCGTAAATACAAGATTTCTTTTGCATGAATCTCAATATCAGATGACTGGCCTTGAAACCCACCAGAAGGCTGATGAATCATTACGCGTGAATTAGGTAAGCTAAAACGCTTACCTTTTGCGCCAGCTGCCAACAAAAATGCACCCATACTAGCGGCTTGACCTATACATAGCGTGCTGACATCAGGCTTAATAAATTGCATGGTGTCATAAATCGACATACCTGCAGTCACAGAACCGCCCGGAGAATTGATATACAAAGAAATATCTTTATCTGGGTTTTCAGCTTCTAAAAACAGTAGCTGTGCAACGACCAAATTAGCTGTCATGTCATTGACTGGGCCGACTAAAAATATGACGCGCTCTTTAAGTAGGCGTGAATAAATATCATAAGAACGTTCGCCACGACCACTCTGCTCAATCACCATTGGGATTAAACCAAGGTTCTGTGGCGCTTGATATTGGCTTGCATTCATATAATCAGCAGCCATTGCTTGAACCGAATTATTCATTAAGCATTTCCCATTAAATCATCAAATTTGACTTTTTTATCAGTCACTTTGGCTTTTGATAATACCCAAGCCACTGCATTCTCTTCAGTCGCTAAAGCTGATGGCTCATCCAAACGTTTTGGATCAGCGTAATACCATGTCACCACGTCTGTTGGGCGTTCAAAACTTTGGGCAAACACATCAACCATTGCGCGAATTTGATCAGCACTTGCATGCAAGCCATTGGTATTGATTAGTTCACCTAAAATCAAACGTAGTTTAGTACTGCGTTTTGCTTGATCTTCAAACATCGCAGGCTCAAGCTTGATATTGCTTAAATCAGCACCACGTTGTTTTAGGTTTTGCTCTGTCGTTTGGATCATGCGGTTGATTTCTGTACCTAGCAACACGCGCGGAATTTCAAAGTCAGCACTTTCTACCAAAGCTTGGAATACTTGTTCTTTTACTTTGGCACTGACACGCTTAGCGACCTCTTGATTCAAGCTCTCTTTAATTTCAGCCTTCATTTTTTCTAAGTCGCCATCTTCAATGCCTAGGCTTTTTGCAAAGTCAGCATCAAGTTCAGGAAATTTAGGCTGTGACACACTAATGTAAGTAATATCATAAGCCACTGTTTTACCAGCTAATTGCTCTGGACTATGATCAGTTGGATAAGTAATTTCAAATTGTTTTGAACCGCCTGCTTTACCGCCTGCCAACTGTTCGTCAAATGAAGCAACACGACCTGCTTCACCTAATACCAAATCAATACCAGTATCGCCTGTTGATTCAACTTCCTTGCCATCAATCGAAGCCTTGAGCGTAACGTTGATACGGTCACCTTTTTTGGCGGCACGTTTTACAGGCTCATAGCTAACACGTTGTTTTACCAAAACATCTAGCGTTTTCTTAACGTCAGCTTCGCCTACTTCAAGCACTGGACGTTCAATTTTTAATTTTGATAAATCACCAAATACCACTTCTGGAAACACTTCAAATGTCGCTGTATATTCTAAAGTGTCAGAGGCTGAACTAAACGGTTTATGTTCAATATTTGGATAGCCCGCAACACGCAGTTTATTTTCTTCAACCGCATCACCAAAGCTTTGTTCAACAGCGCCGGAATACACTTCATCGCGCACTTGGTTACCGTATTGTTGATTCACTAAGCCGATTGGTGCTTTACCTGGCCTGAAACCTGCAAATTTCGCAGTACGTGACATTTGCACTAAACGCTGCTGAATTTGCGCTTCAAGTGGTTGTAGTGGGACCGTAATAGTAATACGGCGTTCTAGTTTGCTAATCGTTTCAACATTCAAGGCCATGCGGATTGTTCCTAGATTCTAAATGCTGACTGTAAGCAAATGTGAGTACATCCGTGCGTTACAGCCATGCTTCAATAATAAGTTGGTACGAAAAAGAGAACACAAAAATTTGTATTTGATGGTAATAACAGCGGGGGTTAACTTCAAACTCGCGCTATCTTTAACTAATCAAAGAATACTAGATTTTTGAGCGCAGTAATTCGCTTAATTTAAGCGAGAAACTATAGCATACTAGGCTTTTGTTAACAAACGACCGCAATATATTTATTTCATATACATACATGAGAGTTTAGTCAGGTAATGAAAGTTCAGGCTAGTTGGTTTGCAAAATCAGCCTGCACAGCTAGGCTTGATAATTAGCATTCACAAATAGCGGTACGTTTTCTACCGGCAATGACTTGCGCCCTCGAATCACATCTGCAAGCTTTTCAGCCATCATGATAGTCGGCGCATTTAAATTTCCCGTGATAATTTCAGGCATGATAGAAGCATCAATGACACGTAAACCCTGCAAGCCATGCACGCGCGCCTCTGCATCCACCACCGCCATGTCATCGTAACCCATGGCACATGAGCCACAAGGGTGATAGGCAGTTTCGCCATGCTCACGTACAAAAGCGTCAATTTCAGCATCTGTTTGCACATGGATACCAGGTGAAATTTCACGCCCCACATAAGGTGCAAGCGCAGGCTGTTGCATAATCTTTCGCGTAATACGTATCCCTGCGCGGAATTCTCGCCAATCTTGCTCTGTAGACATGTAGTTAAATAAAATACTGGGGTGCGCTTTTTAACGCTTACTAACAGTAACAGTTAACGTAATACATTTTCAGTCTTACAGCACAACCATACAATTCTCTTAAAGGATTACTCCGTTTGGATAAGTTTGTTGTAGTCTTAATTGATATTCAAAGTGGAATTTTTGGAATCTTTGAGCAAATGTATTAAAAAATTAGTTGATGAGGATTTAAAAGTGATCTTACCCACATTTGGTGGACACTCTAAGTGGTTCATCAAACAAGCCTATGTACCCAACAGCTAAGCTAGATTGTGAAAAATCTACTTTAATTAACCATTTTGTAATAAATATCTTATGAACAGGGTTTTCTTAGTACAAGATGATCTTAATATTCCAATTCGTTAATTTAGACGATCAAATACAGATTTTATGACTAACTTTTCGGTGTTTGCACTAATAATTTAGCAAAATCCTCGGCAGACAATGCTTGGCTGAAAAAATGGCCTTGTCCCTCGGCGCAATTAAGGGTTTTTAGAAAGTCCATCTGTTCCTGTGTTTCGATACCCTCGGCGACAATTCGATGTTTGAGACTCAAACCCATCGCAATAATTGCACTGACAATAGCCTCTCCAGTACCGTCTTGAATATCTTGCACGAACGATTTGTCGATCTTGAGGGTATCAATCGGAAAATGACGCAAATAGCTCAGGCAGGAGTAGCCTGTTCCAAAATCATCCACGGCAATCTGGACACCGAGTGCTTTAATGGCATGCAAGAGTTCTGTCGTTTCGGTATCCTGCATTAATCCACTCTCAGTCAGTTCAATTTCTAGGTATTTCGGATTTAGGCCTGTCTGTTGCAATATCGCACGCACACTAGGGACGAAATCTTTGTTGTGCAACTGTTTGGATGACACGTTAATCGCAATCTGGTTCAGGTTCAGGCCACATTGTAGCCAATATTGGGCCTGCTGACAGGCCTCATGCAATACCCAACGACCGATAGGCAATATCAGGCCACAGTCTTCGGCAATGTCGATAAAGTCTATTGGGTAAACTAACTGATGCTCTGATCGTTGCCAGCGAATAAGTGCTTCAGCCCCCGTAATATGACCCGTCTTAAGGTTCACTTTAGGTTGGTAATGCAAAACAAACGCATCTTGCTCAAGTGCTCGGTGCAGCGCTTGCTCAATGGATTGACGTGCGACCGCACGTACATTCATGTAAGACGCAAATAGTTGGTAATTGTTACGTCCACTTTTCTTAGCCTGATACATCGCGGTGTCGGCGTTTCTGATCATAGTCTGGGCATCCTTGCCGTCGTGTGGATAGATGCTAATGCCGATGCTCATAGTGACACGGAGCAAATTTCCACTAATCTGATGCGGTTCGACCATGACATTTAATAGCTTTTCAGCGATTTGGATCGCATCCTGCTTGTCACTGACTTCGCTTAATAACACAACAAACTCATCGCCGCCGTGGCGACTGACCGTGTCTGACAGGCGCACGCCTGTTTGCAAACGCTTTGCGATTGACAATAGTAATTTATCCCCAACTTCATGGCCTAGTGAGTCATTTATGTGCTTGAAGTGATCAATGTCTATGAACATCAGTGCAACTTGTTTGCCATGACGTTCAGCCAGCGTGATCGACTGCATTAAGCGGTCTGTCATCAGCGCCCGATTTGGCAATCCCGTGAGAATGTCGTGTTCCGCCATGTGCGATATTTGCGCTGTGGCAAGTTCGGCAGCTTCAGTCATCTGTTGCGCATGAATAGATGAAACGACTAGACGCTCGTTTGCTTCTTGAAGCTGATTTTGATTAAGCGCATTAAGTACTGCATGAGAAGTTGCCGCTTCTGTTTGAGCAAGTAGATTATTTTCGCGCAGACTAAGCGCTTTTTCACGAAGCATCATAATCTGCTCGCTTGCGCTAATCGCCGCCTCACGCTCTGCAAAATTTTTCAACACTTTTTTCGCCATGGCTTACACATTCTTATTCACCTAAATGAAAAACTGGTAGTACCTCTACAACTCATTTGTGGCCTTTCCGTGGTCCTTACCCTTTACTTGCTTTGGAAACATATTTTAAAGTGGGTCGACCCCCAAGTAGTCCTTCGTAGTCAAGAATTGGCTCACCAATAATAATGCCTTCTTTCCCAATTTCGAACTTGCAGATCTCTTGGCTGTGAACACTAGCGCGCACTTTGACCACCGCCATGACACGCTGTAAGCTACTCTCAACCTCGATATAGCGCTGGACAATAATCGCGTCCGTGAGAAACGCCGTACCGTAGGGGCTGAAGCGTAAATCCGTATAGCGATCCTCAAGTTCCGATGTCATCAGTACAGTCACGCCAAGACTGGAAAGAACAGCAACCATCCGAAAAAGCGACTCGCGAAAGTCCTCACGAAAAGTCGGTGCCACCGCCAATTCAAATCCTGACAGAGAATCAATTACCACACGAGTGGCTTTCATCTTATGAATGAGATCAATCAGATGCTGAACGATCTCATCAATCGACAGATCCAGAGAACGGGTATTAATTAAGCCAATTTGACCGGCACGTACCATATCGTCTATCGAGCGGTTCCAAGACTGACTGGGCGTTTGCTCAAATGCCACGATGATGCCTGGCTCGCCCCGTTTAACCCCTTCGGTCAAGAACGCAGTCGCCAAAATAGTCTTACCCGAGCCAGAAGGCCCCGCAACCAATAATGAGTACCCAGACGGCAAGCCGCCCCCTAACATTTTGTCGAGGCCGGGCACCCCCATAGACACTCGCTCCCTACTACGGGGTTGATCGCTTTCTGCTTGCGCCTCAGTATCGTTGCGGATTACCGCTGATGGAAACACTTGTACCCCCTCGTTGGTAATGCGGAAAGTATGCATGCCAGGGCTAGTCGGCTGCCCGCGCATTTTAAGCACATGTAACTGGCGTACCATCGAGTTACGCTGAATTTTTTGCGTCAGTGATATAAGGCCATCAGCTACCGTGAATACTGGGTGAGGATAGCTCTCGTTAAACTGCTCGCCAATCAGGAAAGTCGTTGCTTGCCAACTGGTCATTTGCATGCCCAGTTGCTGAATGAACTGTTGCAAACCTAAAGTGCCCTTGATTTGCAGCTGTGTTTCCAGCACCACAGAGCGAAACGAATCAATGAAAACGAGTGCGGGAGATAAGGCTGCAACTTCGTTTGAAATCCGCTGTAGCACTTGGTCTAAATCACCCGAGGCTACCTCATCATTCAAATTCACAAAGTGAATCGATTTATTAATCATAGCAGCATCAAAAAAAGAGAATTGTTGCTGATAACGCAGCATTTTTAACGGCGCTTCACCAAGCACGGTAAAGAAAAGTGCCGGTCGCTCTGGCGTTGCCAATGCAAACATGATTTGGTGTGCGAGCGTCGTCTTGCCGGAACCTGGTGATCCCACAATGAGATTGAATGAGAGTTCGGGCAGGCCACCACCCAAGATTGCATCTAGACCAGGCACGCCTGTTGCTAAACGTAGTATGGATACTTTACTGTTCATGATTTTGATTCCTTTTGAGGAGCTGGTGGCACTGTTGCCCAGATGGGCTCCAACAAGCGGCTTGTCAGAGATATTCCAATCAGAGAGATTAGCAATTCAGTGAATGTCGCAAAGAATGTATAACTGGCTTTGCTGGCTTCATTCGATTCACGCGCTTGCAATTGTTCACTGACGAATGCCATCTGCGTTGCTTTGTCTAATCGAGGGTCTGTTGCTGTCAGCCAAGCAAATTCTTTGCTGGTTAAATCCAAAGACCGACTAAACAGGACTTCCACACCGCGTAAACCAATCATGGGGGTGAGATATTTTGAGATTTGATGCAATTTATTGATGGTGAAATTGGCGACCAGACTTGAATCTGCATTGCGCTCCACCTCCGCTGGCATTGCTCTACGGATAGCTTCAAACATTAATTCACGTTCTGCAATTGACATAGGAGCACCACCAACAATCAGCGTAATCTTTGAAATATTGAGAGGCAATCTTGTATGCAAAGTACTAGATTATCAATATACAATTGAGCGCAATCACACAACACACAACACATCGTATGAGGCACTAATAGACTTGCTGCGGATAAGTTAAAAAATGAAGCCATTTTGTAGGACAACTCACACTAAATATTTGCATTTGAAATTAAGTGTAGCTATCTTAGTTCAGGAGTTCTGTCTTATCTGTGCAGTAAACCACATAAGCCCACCTGCTACAGACTGATCGTCATGCCGGTATATATTTAGTTTAAAAGTCATTAGGTGCTGACATCATGATAGCTATGCCAGATGTGCAAAAGTGTAGCCATATGTCTCATACTGATGGTTTAATGTCAGGCAACACCCAATAAACATTCAAATAGGTTGACATAAGCGGCAGCTATTGGCCGATTAGCGATTCTAAAGAGACTGTCATCAAGATTTAGGAAATCCAGCGACATTAAGTATATGTCAACTATAACGAGTGAGGCTCGATACGTTTTATATACCATTAAGCAATATTAAAAATTAGCTTAGATTTAGCATACAAATAAGAAGATTAATTCATATTTTCTTGGTCTTCGCGGTCATGGTAATATTCTAACGTGTGATGCAAGAGTAATGACTTTAGCGACGTTTACGAGTTGGTCAGGTAAAGCTACTTATTGTTCCAGCTCCTCTGTTTTAGCTGGTTTCGTATCAAAAAATAAGTTTACTCCACAGGAGATATAAAATGAATGCAGTCAAGATGCTAGCAATTGTGCTAATTGTAGCGGGTGCTTTGGGGTTGGCTTATGGAGGATTTACCTATACCAAAGATACACATAAGGCAAAATTGGGTCCGATAGAGCTTTCAGTCAAGGAAACCGAGACAGTAAATATTCCAATTTGGCTTGGTGTGGCGGCTATGGTGATAGGTGGAATGCTTCTGTTTACACGCAAGTAATATCAGTCGCTAACGACTAATTATTGTGATTTTTTGGCGTGTTAAATGGGACAACCGTGCGCTTGTAATGGTTTTCAAGCATTATCGTAACAATGATGCAAAGTGCTAGCGTTATATCAAATCCAACCGCCCACATGCTAAGCGAGACGACGCCAAACCCTAAGGGTTTTGCTACGCCGAGAAATGCACCATATATCCAGCATGCTACATTGACGGATGACGCTATTAGCATTGGCTTCCTATTGCCAGTGCGTATTTTCACCACAGCATATCTGCGTATCGTTTGCGTCGAAATTAGCCAAATAATAACTAATAATGTTTTTGCCCACAATTTCGGGTTCGCCGCATACTGGTCAAAGCCATCAATCATCACTCCTAAACCAATCATCATAAAACCAGAAAGCCACAACTGCCAATCTGCCGAGCGAATCACTTTTACGCCAGTGGGGTTGTGGCCTCCCCAAAATAAAGTACGGTATGCATGGAATATGTAAACACCACCAGCGGCAAACGCGAAGGTGTGCCATAACATTACAAATGACAGTAATATTTCTAGCGTAAGTGTCATTTAAGGTTAATTAATGGCAGCAGCATGTTTTACAAATCTCCGTTTTTTTAACACGGGCGATAAATACATTTACACAGTATCAGTCTATATTGAAGTTATCAATAAAATGGCATTTAATAATGAAGAAATTAAGACTGAATGTGCTGGAAAGTGCTGAATTATGTAATTTGTTGGTTCTCCAACCTAGGCTCGTACTAATTTCTTCAAAAGGACTGTGCTATTGGTCGATTGACAATTAGCGACTCTATGGAGACACGTGTAAAAAGTACTACTTGATGAAAATACTAAAGTTTGAATTCAATACAAGCTTGTGTCACTTAGGACTTTCACCAAATAATCGAACACTACCCTTACTCGCTCTGCTACTGGACCTCGCTGTGGGCGATAGACATAAACACCCCATGGGTTAGGTGCTTGTTCTGGCAACATAGGTATTAATCTACCGTTACGAATATATTTTTCGCACAAAAAATCACCGAGTTGCCCATAGCCAATGCCAGCAAGTACTGCGGCTAATTCAGCCTCTGGGTCATCGGTTACAAATGCAGGTGGGATTGAAAATCCATCTGATGCATTGGAAAAAGTCCAAGGCCACATTCTGCCTGTATTTAGATCAATTAAACCTGTATAAGGCATTTGGAAGAGATCATCTACTTTGTTAGGCACGCCAGTTTTTGCAATAAGTTCTGGCGTGCCTACAATATGAAACTTCATTTCATTGACTCGTCTTGCAACGTTTCTATTATTGCTAAAAAAACCTACGCGCACGCCAATATCCATTTGGTCAGCCACTACGTTATCAATCAGGTTAGAAAACCTTAAATCGAACTGAATACCTGGGTGTTCTTTTAAAAAATTATTAAGTGCCGGCAGTAAATATTGCTGCCCTAATGAATTAGGCATGGTAATTTTAACTAAGCCTTCCAGGCGTTGCGAGCTGGGGCTTTTGTTAAGCTTAAACAAAGCGTCAATCTGATCAATCACGCCTTCACTTTTCTGCGCCATCTGCTTACCAAATTCGGTAATGGTAGTGTTGCGCGTACTTCTATAAAAGAGTGGCTCGCCTAATAGCTCTTCGAGTTCTTTAATTGCACGCGTAACAGACTGCGGTGAAATGCCTAGCCTAATAGAAGCTTCTTTAAAATTCGAGGATTCTGCAACTACCTTAAAAATACGGAGCATTTCCAGTTGATTTTGCATATCGCATTTAATCCATAATTTGGAATTATCAATTCCAAATTATTCCATACAATGCTCATTAACACTATGCGATTATGTCGTTTTCGATTTAATTGTTCTCAGTTTCTAGACGATAATTTTCGAGTCAAAAGTATAGAATCAGAATGACAAAATAAAGGGCTGACTATCATGATTATTTTGAATATTAATGGCAAGGAACAGAAGCTTGATGCGCCTGATGATATGCCGATTTTATGGGCATTAAGAGATGTCGCGCA
>DASQFK010000206.1:0-26130 GCA_035633175.1 Methylotenera sp. | reverse complement strand
AGCTCTTGAATATTCATTTGAATACTGCCTTCACCGGTTACGCAGGCTACTTGCGCATGTTTATCGGCAAATTGGCAACCCATCGCGTATGGCAAGCCAACGCCCATGGTACCTAAGCCGCCAGAGTTAATCCAACGGCGCGGCTTATCAAATTTGTAATATTGTGCAGCCCACATTTGGTGTTGGCCAACATCAGATGTCACATAAGCATCGCCTTTGGTCACTTCCCACAATTTCTCAATGACGTATTGTGGTTTGATAACTGTGGTGGAGTTTTGATACACCATGGATTTAATACTGCGCCACTCGTCTATTTGCTTCCACCAATTGCTGATATTGCTTTGTTTTTTCTCAGTCGCAAATGTATCGCCTGCTAAAATCTCATTCATCTCACGCAAAACAGACACTACATGTCCAACAATAGGCACATCTACTTTTACACGTTTTGAGATGGACGATGGATCAACATCAATATGAATAATGGTACGTTGTTGGCTTAAAAAGTCCGCAGGATTACCAATCACGCGGTCATCAAAACGCGCGCCTACGGCAATCAATACATCGCAATTTTGCATCGCCATGTTGGCTTCATACGTGCCGTGCATGCCTAACATGCCCAAGAACTGTTTATCAGTAGCAGGGTAGCCACCCAAGCCCATGAGTGTGTTAGTGACAGGGTAATTTAAGCTGCGTGCGAGTTTAATCAACTCTTCAACGCCATCGCCCAATACTAAGCCGCCACCTGTGTAAATCATCGGGCGTTTAGCTTCGAGCAACAACTTCACGGCTTTTTTAATTTGCCCGCTGTGACCTTTTAGAACAGGGTTGTACGAGCGCATTTCTACTGTTTTTGGGTAGATGTACTCGGCAAAGTGCGCAGTGATGTCTTTTGGAATATCAACCACTACAGGGCCTGGACGGCCACTCGCAGCAATATAAAACGCTTTTTTCATGGTGGCTGCAATGTCTTTAACATCTTTCACCAAGAAATTATGCTTCACGCATGGACGTGTAATACCTACCATGTCTACTTCTTGAAAGGCATCCATGCCAATCGCTGGAACTGGGACTTGGCCACTGATTACTACGAGTGGAATAGAATCCATATAAGCAGTAGCGATGCCTGTGATGGCATTGGTGGCGCCTGGGCCTGATGTAACCAGTGCAACACCTACTTCACCTGTAGCGCGAGAAAATGCATCGGCCGCATGCACAGCGGCTTGCTCATGGCGCACAAGTATGTGCTTAAAGCCATTTTGCTTATAAATCTCATCGTAAATGTGTAGCACAGCGCCACCAGGATAGCCAAAAACGAATTTAACTTTCTCTTCGTTAATACAGCGGATAAGGATTTCTGCGCCAGTGATATTGGGGTTTGTCATAAATAGTGATTATAAGTAGTGCTCAAATACTATTTAGTAAGTATTCAGTTGAGCTAATAATTTCCAACCCTAAACATTAACTTGTTAGGCGGTTTTGGTCAAGTTTTCAATTGCTTGAGCGATAGTCATGAAGCAATAACTTACTGTTTAACAGTATTATATGAAATTGCTAGATTGTTATAACTTAGCGTTTTGGCAAAGTTTAGGTTTGATATAGATTTATTCAAACTCAAGTGGAGGAGCCACTTTTAATAGCTCTTCGATAGTAGTTAAACCAGCAGCCACTTTTTCTGCGCCATTAATAATTAACGGCTGCATGCCTTCTTGTTGGGCTAATTTGGTTAATTTAGCTAGATCAGTTTCAGGTGTAATCAGTTTTCTTAAAGCGGGCGTCATGGTGAGCATTTCATAAATGCCGCTTCGGCCTCTAAAGCCTGTTTTGCGACATTCTAAGCAACCTACAGGTTTATAAATATGGGCAGGCTTCGGAATATTGAATGTGCCAACAAGTGCATCCCATTCGCTTTGCTCAATTGGCTCAGGCTCTTTGCAGCTTACACATAAGGTGCGCACTAAACGCTGTGCCATGATACCTAATACAGTTGAATGAATAAGGTAAGACGGGACACCTAAATCTAATAGCCTTGTAACGGCAGATGGAGAGTCGTTAGTATGCAAGGTAGAAAGTACCAAATGCCCTGTTAGCGCAGCTTGAATCGCCATATCAGCTGTTGCTAAATCACGAATCTCACCCACCATAATGATGTCAGGATCTTGTCGCATGAGCGTACGAATACCGTCTGCAAAGTTTAAGCCGATATTAGATTGCACTTGCATCTGATTGAATAGCGGTTCAACCATCTCGATTGGTTCTTCTACAGTACATACATTGACTTCAGGCGTTGCCAGTAAACGTAAAGTTGCATACAACGTAGTAGTTTTGCCTGAACCGGTCGGCCCCGTGACTAAAATAATACCGTTAGGTGCCTTGGTCCACGTTTCCCACGTATCAGACTGTGCTTTTGCAAAACCTAAGGCTAAAAAGTCTTTAGCCGATACATCGGGTGCAAAAATCCGCATGACCAGTTTTTCGCCAAAGGCTGTAGGCATAGTTGATAAGCGTAATTCTATTTCCCCGCCATCGGCTGTTAAGGTTTTGATACGGCCATCTTGCGGGCGGCGTTTTTCTACCATATCCATACGGCCTAACAGCTTAATGCGGCTGGTAATGGCATTCATGATATTAGATGGCAGTTGATACACTTGATGCAATACCCCGTCAATTCTAAAGCGCATCATGCCCATATTACGACGCGGTTCAAGGTGAATGTCACTGGCACGCTGTTCAAATGCATATTTGAACAGCCAATCTACAATATTTACTACATGCTGTTCGTTGGCATCTAAGTTTTTATCTTTACCTAGTTCAACCAATTGCTCAAAGTTTTGTACGCCAACAATTTGCCCTGCTTTAGCTAAATTTGCCGCATTCATAGAACTGGCCAAGCTGTACATCTCTGGTAAATAGCGGCTAATCTCTAGTGGATTTGCCATCACCAGCTTGATCTTCATCTTGAGTACACGCTCAAGGTCGACAATCCAGTCTGTGCTAAAAGGTTCAGTGGTGGCGATGGTAGCTTCACCGTTTATAGCCGAAATTGGCATAATCTTTAAACGTTCCGCATAGCCCTTTGTGATAATTTGCGCAGCAGAACCAAAGTCTAACTTTAGGGGGTCAATATGGTAATAATCTAGCCCGGCGCGCGCTGCTAGCCATGATGAAAGATTTTCAACCGTGAGGGCTTTGTGAGGTGGCCTGAGGCTTTTCCATTTTTGCTCACCAATTACTACAAGTGGATGCAATTTAGAGCTGTCGAGCTTACGGTCTTTATAGAGTTGTTCAGCCTGTGCTTTATCTAGCATGCCATCATTGACTAACATGCGTAATACATCGCCTAGCGTTAACCGGCCATTGGGTTTGATTATCGGTTTATTCATGGATATAAATCTCTATTTTATGAGTTAAATAGTGATATTTATTTAGCTCTCAAAGTGATAGCTTAACACGCATAGACAAATCAATCGCCTGCACGTTCTTTGTAAGGGAGCCAATAGAAATTCGGTCAACACCAGTCTTGGCAATGTCGCGCACGTTTTCTAAGGTAATGCCGCCGGATGCCTCTAATATTGCACTTTTGCTTACTTGCTTATTTAATAGCACTGCCTCACTAAGCAAGGTAGTGCTGAAATTATCCAATAAAATATTGGTAGCGCCTGCGTCTAAAGCCTCTTGTAACTGACTTAAATTCTCCACTTCAATTTGGATACTTTTATCCGACGCTATTTCATTCTGCAGCGCAAATGCTTGTTGCATCACTGCAGCAATACTTCCAGCGGCAGCGATATGATTTTCTTTAATCAATATGCCATCATACAAAGCCAACCGTTGATTATGGCCGCCACCCACTGTCACTGCATATTTTTGCGCCAATCTTAAATGAGGGATGGTTTTACGTGTATCTAAAATTTGACTATGCGTACCGGCAATTGCATCTACATATTTACGGGTTTCAGTAGCGGTAGCAGAAAGCGTTTGTAAAAAATTGAGCGCACAGCGTTCAGCAGTGAGAAGTGCGCGTGCTAACCCTTTAATTTCACATAATATTTGATTTTCTACTACGTTTTCACCTTCTTTAATAAACCATAGTAATTCTACGTCCGAATTCACTTGTTTAAAGCAGGCGTTTACCCAATCAATACCGCAAATAACTGCAGGCTCGCGCGCTATAATTTTAGCGGTTACAATCTGCGAAGCAGGGACTAGCTGCGCAGTGAGGTCGCCAGCGCCAATATCTTCATTGAGCGAGGCTTGTACTTGATTGTGCACCAATAAATTAAATGCAGATGAACCTATTGGATAGGATTGATTAAAAAGCGTCATTGATTTTATGGTTGTTGTTAAGGCGTTGTGTAGTTTCAATTATAATGCTATTAACTTTTAAATCATTAGTAAAATTAAGCTAACCAATTTATGAAACTTTTATATACCATCAATAGCCCTTACGCTCGTAAAGTTCGAGTAGTAGCTGCTGAAAAACATATTGAAATTGTTTTACAAGAAGTAGTATTAGGTGCGTCTGATAGCGTTTTAAAGCAATATAACCCACTAGGCAAAGTGCCAGTGCTGGTATTGGATGACGGAGATAGTTTGTATGACTCACGCGTGATTGTAGAATATTTAGACAATCGCACACCGTTAGCCCATTTAATACCGCAAGATGCTAGCTCAAAAATAAAAGTGCGCCGCTGGGAAGCTTTAGCAGACGGTGTTTGCGATGCAACAGTGGCTGTAGTGGTAGAAAAACGTAAACCTGCCGACACACAGAGTGAAGCATTTATTGCTAAACAGATGGATAAAGTGACGCTCGGTTTACAGACGCTCAATGATGATTTGGATAAAAATAAATGGTGTGTAAATAATACATTTAGTTTAGCCGATGTTGCGGTTGGCTGTATGTTAGGTTACGTGAATTTACGCTTTAACGACATGGTGAATTTAGCTGAAGAATACCCAAACTTGGATCGCCTAAATCACACTTTACTCGAACGGCCGTCGTTTAAAGATAGTTTGCCTGTGCAATAATTTGCCTCTCAGATGCGTTAATTGCTTAATTTAACTTATCTATCTGGCTAAAAATAATATCGGGCGTCTCATCTAAAATACTCGAAAGTTGAGTTTTTTTACGCATGGATTGTCTGTCGTTTAAGCGTTTTTGAGCGGCGGCAGGAAAATCTGTAAACTGAATGAGATTGCGATCAATGAGTATGGTAATCAAATCTTCCAATACACGCGCGAGCTGAATGTCACTTTCACGAAATGGAGCCTTCTCCGCCAGTGAATGTTCTAAAAACTCAATATACTCTTTGGCATCGCTTTCGATTAGCTCCCAACCTGCACCAAGATTTTCTGATGCACTTGCTGCAACAATAATACCTTGTGCATTTTTAAAGACGTAAGCCATGTTAACCTCAACTACCCAGTAGTTTTTTAGAAAATGATTTTAATGCTAATTGCTGATTTTAGATGCCAGAAAAACTAGAAGTTATAACCAGTTTAATCTACATCTAAAGGTAATACGCAGAATTTATTCGAGTAACATTTAAATAGCTGCAGTAATAATTCCACCGCCTAAACATACATTACTTTCATATACTACCGCAGACTGACCTGGTGTTATCGCCCATTGTTTTTGTCCGAATTTAATTTCGACTTCGGCTTCAGTAAGGGCGTCAATTTCACAAGGCGCATCAGGCTGGCGATAGCGCGTTTTTGCCGCGTATACCCAGTTAGTGATAGGCTGTTCTGTGTCTATCCATGTCAGTTGGCTGGCTAATAAACCATCATTTAATAACAAGGCATGTTCATGGCCTTGCACCACAGTCAGTACATTGTTTTCCATATCTTTAGCTGCTACAAACCACGGTTCGCCATTGCTCTCACGGCTACCGCCAATTTTTAAGCCTTGACGTTGACCTAATGTGTAATACATTAACCCTTCGTGACGGCCTACTAGTTTGCCTTCAGGCGTTTTGATGTCGCCAGGTTCGCGCGGTAAATATTTGCTTAAAAACTCCTGAAAAGGCCTCTCTCCAATAAAACAAATACCAGTGGAGTCTTTTTTATCTGCATTAATTAAGCCTGCTTTACGCGCAATTTCACGTACTTCCCTTTTTAGCATGTGACCAAGCGGGAATAAAGTTTTAGAAAGCTGTGCTTGATTTAAGCGGTATAAAAAATAGCTTTGATCTTTGCTGC
The DNA here is from genome assembly GCA_035633175.1 of Methylotenera sp. Classification (GTDB taxonomy): domain Bacteria; phylum Pseudomonadota; class Gammaproteobacteria; order Burkholderiales; family Methylophilaceae; genus Methylotenera. Next base: position 19,932 of record DASQFK010000206.1, on the reverse strand, counting down.
CATCATCGGCTTTCATTAACTGAAAAAGCCCTGGTTTTAGTGGGTTTTCGCGGACTTGTGCGTAATGCCCAGTTGCAATCAAGTCTGCGCCCATATTCATGGCGTGGTCTAAAAACGCTTTAAATTTGATTTCAGCATTGCATAAAATATCGGGGTTTGGCGTACGGCCCGCTTTGTATTCACTTAAAAAATTAGCAAATACACGGTCTTTGTATTCTGTACTAAAGTTAACCGCTTCAATATCAATGCCAATTTTGTCGGCAATTGAAACCGCATCAATCAAATCTTGCTTGCTTGAGCAATATTCGTCAGTGTCGTCATCTTCCCAGTTTTTCATGAAAAGGCCGGTAACTTCATAACCTTGCTCTTTCAGCAATAGCGCGGTTACTGACGAATCTACCCCGCCGGATAGCCCGACAACGATTTTCTTTTTTTGTACTTTATTTAGATTCATAGCATGTATTCTATAGGTCTTAGATGTATTGAAGTCTTAGATGTATTAATGATGTTCTAACTTATAAGTGAGTAATTACTGCCAATGGAAACTGCTGGCCATTCAAATAGTCTTCAATGCAGGTTAACACTTGCGGGCTACGTAAAAGCGCGGCTTTACTACGAATTTCATCTACAGTCATCCACACGGCACGAATAATCCCGTCGTCCAGCGCTAAGTTCGGTTGGTGGTCACTCACACTGCCAATGTACGCAAAGCGCAAATAAGTCGTGTCATTGTGTTCATGCTTCCAATGATAGACGCCTAATAATGACTCAGGCTTGAAACTGTAAGCGGTTTCTTCCAGCGTTTCGCGAATCACGGCTTCAATCAAAGTTTCATTATCTTCTAAATGACCTGCAGGTTGATTAAAGCGGTTACCGCGATCAGTGGTTTCTTCTACTAGTAAAAATCTACCATTGTCTTCTATGATCGCCGCCACAGTGGCATGCGGCATCCATTGGTGAGGTTGAGATGAAACTTGATCTGTATCAACGGTTTGTTGCATATTAAAAGTCTTTATTAAGCCTGTTCGCTGGTAATTAATATTTTAGTTTAATGAGTATTTTAACTCGAAGTTGATATGTCGGGTGTTACAAGGCGTTACCAGACAGAATTGACGTCGTCATCATCTTAAAGTTAACACGCTAAGTTACCATTTTAGGAAACAACCCTCCAAGACCATGTGCAATAAACTCGACCGCCATGGCCGCTAACACTAAGCCCATTAAGCGCGTGACGATATTGATACCGATAGGGCCTAGTCGATTAGCAATAGCAACGGATAAGCTAAGCACCACCCAAATGATGATGCTAATCACAAAAATAGGTGCGACTAAAGACAAATGCCAAGCAAAGCCGCTATTTTGCTGGGCTGCGATAATCATGCTACTGATTGCCCCAGGACCTGCCAGCAGAGGGATACTCAGCGGCACGATGGCAATCACTTCACGCTCTACCAGCGTTTGTGCCTCCTCCGGTGTTTGGCGCGCGCCACTTTGCTTGCCGTGCATCATGGAGATTGCCATGAGCATGAGTAATATGCCGCCGCCAACCTGAAAAGAGGGAATGGTAATGCCAAAAAAAGCGAGAATTTTATCGCCTAAAAAGGCAGAAACTGCCAGTACAATAAATACTGTGAGCGCAACGGTTCTGGTTGTTTTTGCCCGATCTTGGTTATTCCAACCGTGGGTCGCGCTGATAAAGATCGGCAAGCTACCGATGGGATTCACAATTGCAAATAAGGCGATAGTAATTTTAAAAAGCACAGCCCAGTCTGCCATGTGTCCGCCTTTAATTGTGGGTTATAAAAATAGCTTAATGCATTAAAGCTTTGTTAATTCCAACATAGTAAATTAAAGTGCCAATATGAGTCAGAAAATTTATCCAGCCGCTGTCGCAAATCATACAATTTCGCCTGTCATCTATTTGGCTTCACGCAGCCCGCGGCGTGTAGAGCTGCTAAAACAAATAGGCTTAAGTTGCGAGATAGTGCCAGCAGATATTGATGAAACGCAACTGTTAAGCGAATCGCCCGAAAGTTATGTTATACGACTGGCTCAGCAAAAAGCAGAGGCTTGTTCACAGCGACTTAGCCTTGCTGAGCGCCAACATCCTATTTTGGCAGCTGATACGACTGTAGTGCTGGCTGGTAAGGTGTTAAATAAACCTGTAGATGCGGAAGATGCACATGCGATGTTGCGTGCATTATCTGGTACTGTGCATGAGGTACACACTGCCGTGGCGCTTGCATTTGCTGGTAGTGTTGAGGTTGTATTATCCACGACTAAGGTAGAAATGATGCCACTGACAGACGCTCAGATTGAGGCTTACATCGCATCGGGCGAACATCAGGATAAAGCGGGCAGTTACGGCATACAGGGTGTAGCTGGCACATGGATTAAACGTATAGAAGGTAGTTACTCAGGTGTGATGGGTTTGCCTATATATGAAACTGCAGAATTACTTAGAAAGCATGGCGTTAACGCTTTTTGATAACAGATTAAAAAGTTATTAAAATAGTTAAAACTAAAATTAAGAAAAGAGTGCAAATTGAGCGAAGAGATATTAATTAACGTCACCCCCCAAGAAACACGCATTGCGATGATGGAAAATGGTGTTGTACAGGAGTTGCAAATCGAACGTAGCTCATCGCTAGGTTTGGTTGGCAACGTATATCGTGGCGTCGTCTGCCGTGTATTACCTGGTATGCAGTCTGCTTTTGTAGAAATGGGTTTGCAACGCGCGGCTTTTTTGCATGCGGGTGATATTCTCGAATGTGGCGAATTAGATGCGCAGCGCCCGATTCAAGAGGTATTGCGTGAGGGTCAATCGTTAATGGTACAAGTCATTAAAGAGCCGATTGGTACTAAGGGAGCACGTTTAACGACACATATCAGCATCGCTGGCCGATTCTTAGTGTATTTGCCGCAACAAGATCATATTGGTGTATCGCAGCGCATTGAAGATGAAACTGAGCGCGAGGCACTTAAATCGCGTTTGCTTGGTTTATTGCCTGACGATAAAGTGGGCGGCTATATCATTAGAACCATGTCAGAAAGTGCCACGGATGAAGAGTTATTGGCAGACATTGATTATCTCACTAAAACTTGGACACATATTCTTGCTAAAAGTACTACCGTGCCCGAGCGCACATTGATTTTTCAAGATTTGAACCTACCGATGCGCGTATTGCGCGATGTGTTGTGTGCCAATACTGAAGCGGTACGTATCGATTCGAGTGAGACTTATCAAAAATTACTGGATTTTGCTAATTTATACGCGATTACAGCGGTTGATAAGTTAATGCATTACCAAGGCGAACGGCCACTTTTTGATATATATAATATTGAAAAGGAAATTGAAAAAGCCATGTCGCGCAAGGTGGAGCTTAAGTCTGGCGGCTATTTGATATTCGACCAAACTGAAGCATTAACCACGGTAGATGTGAATACGGGTAGTTTCGTGAACGGTAAAAATCTATCCGATACTATTTTTAAGACGAATTTAGAAGCTGCACAATGTATTGCCCGCCAGTTAAGGTTAAGAAATCTAGGCGGCATCATCATCATTGATTTTATTGACATGGATGAAGAGACGCAACGTGAAGCTGTGCTTGAGGAACTCAAAAAAGCCGTCGAGTGTGACCGTTCCCGTACCGGTGTGAATGGTTTTACGCCGCTAGGATTAGTAGAGATGACCCGTAAACGCACCCGCGAAAGCCTGGCGCATGTGTTGTGTGAAACTTGCGCTACCTGCCAAGGACGCGGTGAACTCAAGACGGCTCAAACCGTATGCTATGAAATATTACGTGAATTATTACGTGAAGCGCGTCAATTTAATGCACGTGAACTGCGCGTACTCGCAGCGCCCAAAGTAATTGATATGCTGCTGGATGAAGAGTCACAAAGCCTGGCGAATTTATCAGACTTTATTGGTAAGCCAATTTCATTACAGGTTGCTACACATTGCAGCCAAGAGTCGTTTGATATTATTTTGATGTAGCTGATATTCATCTGATTCAGATTGATTATTGGGTGTTTGCAGGTTGTGGGTTCCCACCAATAAATGGTGCATTAGGTAAAATTACCGTTGCATTAAAATGACTGGCAGCAAGCTCGATTGTTTTTGTAGTTTTGGCTTTTGATTCTTCTGTATTGAATTTAGCACCACTCATCAGCTTCAGCAATATCGCATCTAGCTGGTGAGATTGCTGCTGATTTTTACCTAAATCCTTCTCTGATGCGTCAAGATTCATAATTAGCTTATCTGCACTGCTATGCGATTCCATCAAAGAGGCTGCACGTTTGTCGAGTGAGTTTTTGTGAAGGTTAATTTGCGCTTTTAATTCCCCAATTACATCGCTTAACCATTTAGTACAATCTTTATGCGCTTGTTCAAATATGGCTTGAATTTGTGCGCCTAGACCTAAGAAAAATCGACGGATCAAAAATCGTTTTTCTACCAGGATATTAATGGGGTCTGTACAAAAATCATTAGTAATTTGCTCCAGCGCCTGCATGTTATGAATAAAAGTATCCATATTTAAATCAATGACTTCGGTTTTCTCAAACCCATGTTTACTCGAAAAAAGGTGATATAAATCATCAGCTTGCTTTTTAATCGCATAACTTTCACTTTTAATTTCTTCAGCCAGCTTGGTGGCGGTGCGCGTGAGTTCGCGTATGCTTCTGTTCAGGCCAACCGTAGTCCAACTATCGCCCATATCTTGTTTGTTTTGCTCTAAAGAGGTGTTTAAATACCCCAAACTCAAGTGCCTAAGCAACTTGTCGCCCAAGCGTTTAATCTTTTCACTGCCTTGATTAAACGTGAGCATAGACGCTTCGTAACGTTTACGATCGGCCACGACCTCAGCTAAAATATCCTTGGATGTATTGCGATTTTTATTTTGTAATTCCCGCAATTCAGTTAATTGGCTTTTGATATTATTAGCACGCATTTGCGCTAATTTAGAGGAAGACTGCATCATGTTAGCGCACTCAGTAACCACTGAGCGGCCTAAAATCTCATGTTTTGTTTTAATTAATTGGTTAGCCAAAGCATCTTCCAGCTTAGCAATGCCACTACGTTGAAGCAACGCTGCATCTTTCCTGATTTTAGCCACTAAGGCTTTTTGCGCAGAAATTGCAAAAATATTGGTGGTATCTAATCCTAATTCACGTGCAGTGTTTTGAATTTGTTTTTGGATGAGTGCTTCAACTTCCTCTTCTGTTTCAAGGCCATCCCAAAGAATGTCAATTTTATTCAGGACGACTAATTTATGGGCTGCACGTTTTTGTACATATTCGGCCCAAATTTGCATATCGGATTTAGTAATGCCACTGTCTGTTGCGGTTAAAAACATGACTGCATGGGCATTAGGAATAATATTTAACGTAAGTTCCGGTTCGGCGCCCATGGTGTTTAACCCAGGCGTATCAATGACAACCAAGCCATTTTTTAATAATGGGTGAGGGTAGTTAATAAGCGCATGCCGCCATAAAGGGATTTCAACGGTGCCTTTCTCTGCCAGCAAACGTTGCATGCTGGGATCGTCCTCGTTCCAAAATCCTAATTTTCTTGCGGTTTCTAAATCAACTTCTCTTTTTGCGACCAGTTGTCTTAATGTTTCCTTCATTGAGGCAGGTGATGAAGTGTCTAATCGAATTTTATGCCAGACCCCGGAGGCAGTTTTTAAATAAGTGAGTGAATCATCCGTTTTTTTAGTTTCAATCGGCAGCAGCTTAATACAGGGCTCTTCTCTATCATCCCAAAATATTTCTGTGGGACACATCGTTGTCCGCCCGGGCTCACTGGGTAACAAGCGTTGATTGAAGTCTGAAAAAAACAAAGCATTGATGGTTTCAGTTTTACCGCGGGAGAACTCAGCTAAAAACGCCATTACTAGCTGGTCTTTTTTCAAGATTTCTTTGATGTCATACAGCCGAAGTTCCTGCATCGCATCGGATGACTCTGTTTGCCATAACCAGTCAATATATTCGTCTATGGTGGCAATCAAGTTTTCACGCCATTGACTATATTCACTTATTTTTGTAACTAAGTTAGAAGTCATTAGCGCTTGATTGTCAGGTGGAATATTTGTGGCTAGTGGACTCATTGTGTAATTCATTCAGGTGAAACTGTATTTAAATATTACTTTTATATCTCAAGTGTATAACTGCCATAGGCTTATAGCAATCATCTTTAATGCACTCAAACGATAGTTAATAGTTTGTTTTCTAGTGGAATTAATATAGTAATGAGCAACAATTGTGCCGTAATGATAAATACCAGTGGACTGAGGTCTACGGAGCCAGCAGTTGGTATGAATTTTCTCAGTACACGCAAGATAGGATTAGTTAGATTATTGAGTATTGGTGCAATTGGCGTGTAGGGATTGACCCAGCTTAAAATGGCTTGTATCAGCACGGCATACATGAAGATAGTGATACTCATGCTGATCACATTCAGAAGTCCAATAGCTAGAATTGCTAACCAAGTATTGTTGCCAGCAAGCAAAAGTGGAAACCCTTTTAACCATAAGCTGGAAATGGCGAGTATAAGTTGCGTAATGTATGCTAAGAGTAAGGTGGAAATATCCAGTTTACCTAAACTCGGTACAATCCGTCGCACTGGCTTCACAGCAAAATTGGTAAGCGTCACAATCATTTGTACAGCTGGCTGCTGAAAAGAAACTTTTGTGAGCTGAAAATAAAAGCGTAATAAAAATGCTAATGTGAGTAAGCCTAGCAAAGTGTTGAGTAAAAATAAGAGGGCGTTATTAAGCATAGGCGGAGTTACCAAATAAAAAATACCAATTTAAAGATGTTATCCAAGTTGGATATTAAGTTGTGCGTTAAAAAAATATAATCATTTGATTTTAAATAAAATTTAATAATTTATTGAGCAAGCTCATCACCGAGCGATAAAGACTTATCGGCCGCAGCTTTAGCTGCGCTCAGCATAATGTTTTTGATGTTAGCTGCTTCCAACGCTAAAATACCTTGTTCAGTAGTTCCGCCTTTTGACGTTACTTGTGCACGTAAGGTGCTGACATTTTCAGTGCTTTCAATTGCAAGTAGGCTAGCACCAGCAAATGTTTGTAGCGCTAGTGTACTGGCTTCTAGGGCCGTTAAGCCTAAGCCAACGCCTGCTTCTTGTAATGCTTCAATCAGGTAAAATACATAAGCAGGGCCGCTGCCAGATATTGCTGTAACAGCGTCCATTTTGGATTCGTCATTCAGCCATAAGGTTTTGCCTACGGCTGCTAAAATTGTAGTGGCTTGATCGCGCTGAGTTTCACTCACATTTTCCATCGCATATAACGCTGACATGCCGGCTTGAATCTGTGCTGGTGTATTGGGCATGACGCGCACGATGGCTTGGTATTGATTAAGCCAGCGTGAAATATCCATGCTCCGTACGCCTGCAGCAATCGAAATAATCAACTGGGCATGTAAAAATTGGCATAAATCGCTACAAACAGACTTGAGTTGTTGCGGCTTAACAGCCAATACAATCACATCACTGTTGCGAATATCCTCAACAGTGTCGCTTACCTGTACACTAAATTCCTGCGCTAATGCTTCACGTTTGCCAGCATCAGGATCAATGACTAGAATGTCTGCAGTATAAAAACCATTATTTTTTAAGCCGCCAATCATTGCGCGTGCCATGTTGCCGCCACCTATAAAACTAATCTTCATTTGCTATTATCTTTCATTAAATCAGGCAGATTATCAGGTCTTACATTAGGTTTACTTTGCTAGCCTAGCGCCAAATAGGGCTGAACCAATACGCACTATCGTCGCACCTTGCTCTATGGCAATCGGAAAGTCATCCGACATGCCGATGGACAGCGTATCCAACTTAAAGTCTTTGCCTAGCAAGGCATCATAACATTCTCGCACTTGTTTGAATTGAGCACGCTGTTGATTTTTGTCCGGGCTAGGCGCAGGTATTGCCATTAAGCCACGTAATTTCAATTGCGGTAATGCTGTGATTGCCAAGGCTAATTCTTCGAGTTCATGTGGTAACACACCACTTTTGCTGTCTTCATCACTTATATTCACTTGAATACATATTTGTAATGGCGGGATTGTCTTAGGCCTGGCATCATTCAAGCGCTGGGCGATTTTTAAGCGATCTACCGAATGTACCCATGCGAAATTATTCGCGATAAGCTGCGTTTTATTGCTTTGTATCGGTCCAATAAAGTGCCATTCAATGGCTAAATCAGTGAGTAATGCTTGTTTTTCTAATGCCTCTTGCAAGTAGTTTTCGCCAAACATCGTTTGCCCTGCACTAAAAGCTTCACGAATCGCTAATGCTGACTGCGCTTTACTCACGGCGAGTAAGCGTACTTCTTGCGGATAATGTGCCGTCGTTTTAGCTAACGCAATAGTTGCTAGAATATCTTGCAAGCGATTGCTAATTGTGGTCATAATTCATCTAGGTTAAATTAACGTACAGTAATTGATAGCTGATTAAAAATTATAACAGGAGCCAGTTGTGGACATCTCAGATTTACTCGCATTTTCAGTTAAAAACAAAGCCTCTGACTTGCATCTTTCCGCTGGTTTGCCACCGATGATTCGTGTGCATGGCGACATTCGTAAAATCAATGTTCCCGCCATGGACCATAGCCAAGTGCACGACATGGTATATGACATCATGAATGATGGTCAGCGCAAAGTGTATGAAGAGTCACTAGAGTGCGACTTTTCATTTGAAATTCCGAATCTGGCACGTTTTCGCGTCAATGCGTTTAACCATAACCGAGGTTCAGGGGCGGTATTTCGTACCATTCCTTCTAAAATCCTTTCGCTTGAGCAATTAAATTGTCCAGCCATTTTTAAAGATATTGCCAATACACCGCGTGGTATCTGTCTAGTAACCGGTCCAACCGGTTCAGGTAAATCTACTACACTTGCTGCGATTATCGATTACATCAACGATAAAGAATTCGGGCATATCCTGACGGTAGAAGACCCGATTGAGTTCGTCCATACATCAAAGAAATGTTTGATTAACCAACGCGAAGTCGGCCCGCATACTTTGTCATTTAATAATGCTTTGCGTTCGGCGCTGCGTGAGGATCCTGATGTGATTTTAGTTGGCGAAATGCGCGATTTGGAGACGATACGCCTTGCCTTAAGTGCTGCTGAAACGGGTCACTTGGTGTTCGGCACGTTGCATACAAGTTCGGCCGCTAAAACTGTAGATAGGATTATCGACGTGTTTCCAGCGGCTGAAAAAGAAATGGTGCGTTCCATGTTGTCTGAATCTTTACGTGCGGTGATCTCACAAACGTTATGCAAAACTAAAGATGAGCAGGGTCGTGTTGCCGCGCATGAAATCATGATAGGTACGCCAGCGATTCGTAACTTGATTCGCGAAAATAAAATTCCACAAATGTATTCAGCGATTCAAACAGGTTCAAATATTGGTATGCAGACGCTAGATCAGAATTTGCAAGATTTAGTGAAACGGAATGTTATTTCAGTGAATGAAGCGCGTACTAAAGCGGCGAATAAAGACTCAATCCAGGGCTAGTTTTGCTTGAGTTTGGATTTAAAAATTATTATAAAGTCGAAAAATTAAAAGCATTAAGGGTTAATTATGGAAAAAGGTCAGGCAGAAAAGTTTGTATTTGATTTATTACGGTTGATGTTGGCTAAAAAGGCATCGGATCTATTTATTACCGCAGGTTTTCCGCCTGCGATGAAAATTGACGGTAAGTTAACCCCTGTGAGTAGTCAAGTTTTGTCTGGGCAGCAGGCGCGTGAAATTTCCCGTGCGATTATGAATGATAAGCAAACTTCTGAGTTTGATGCGACTAACGAATGTAATTTTGCGATTGGTATTCCAGGGGTTGCACGTTTCAGGGTGAATGCGTTCGTGCAGCGTGGCTCTGTAGGGCTGGTGTTTCGAACCATCACGACTAAAATTCCAGAGTTTGAAGAATTGGGCTTACCCGAAGTTTTAAAAGACATTGCCATGACTAAGCGCGGCTTGGTTATTTTTGTCGGTGGTACGGGCTCTGGTAAATCTACTTCATTAGCAGCGATGGTAGGTTATCGTAATCAAAATAGTTATGGACATATTATTACCATTGAAGACCCAGTAGAGTTTGTACACGAGCATAAAAACTGCATCATTACACAGCGCGAAGTGGGCGTGGATACTGATAACTGGCATATCGCGCTTAAAAATACCTTACGCCAGGCGCCGGATGTGATTTTGATCGGTGAAATACGTGATCGTGAAACGATGGATTATGCGATTGCCTTCGCCGAAACAGGTCACTTATGCATGGCGACTTTGCATGCCAATAGTACCAACCAAGCACTGGATCGTATCATTAACTTTTTCCCAGAAGAGCGTCGCCACCAGTTGCTCATGGATTTATCGTTAAATACACGCGCATTTATTTCGCAACGCCTTATTCCGAAAAAAGAGGGCAAAGGCCGTGCTGCGGCAATGGAAGTGATGCTTAACTCACCGCTGATTTCGGATTTGATTTTTAAAGGCGATGTGCATGAGATTAAAGAGATTATTGCTAAGTCTCGTGAGCTAGGCATGCAAACGTTTGACCAAGCTTTATTTGACCTGCATGAAGCAGATATCATTACTTATGAAGATGCTTTACGGAATGCAGACTCTGTCAATGATATACGTCTAAAAATTAAGCTTGAGGGTAAGGGTGCGCATGGTAAAGATTTATCTGCAGGTTTGGAAAGTTTAGGGATTGTATAAGCGAGTTATGGCACGGTAAATTTAATAGCTAATTACACTCAAAAAAGCCGATGATCAACATCGGCTTTTTTATTATTTAATTCTCAATAACGATTAATTATATTTACTCAATTGATACTTCTACTCGCCTAGCTTCTGCAGGCTCATCCGCGCCATCAGTGCTGACAGGTTTTCGTAGTTCAATTCTATTAGCATCAATGCCCGCATTTTTTAATGTCTCACTCACTGCTTTAGCTCGGTTTTTAGAGAGTGCCTGGTTGGATTTTAAGTTTCCGCTAGCATCGTGATAGCCAGAGATCACCGCCTTAGCGGAATCGTTTGCCTTGAGCCAATCAATAAAAGGTAATAATGTTTCGCTGGCATTGGCTGGTAAGCCTGCTTTGCCAGTATCAAAGTAAATTTTTGCAATCTCAGGTTTAGCTGCGGTTATCACAGTTTCGGTTGCTATCACCGGCACCGTTTTGACTGATAACTGATTGTCGATCTTCACGTCTGAGCCAAACAGGACTTGAGCTTCAGCGCCTTTTACCGCTTTAATCTCCTCACTATCCACTGTACCGGTCAGTGTCACATTGCTGGCATTACCGGCAAGTTTCCAGTCAGAGCCGCCTTCCAGCCATGCAGTGAATTCTGCAGATTTATCTAGCCATTTAACATTATTTGCATCGCCGGTTGCGTTGTAGCCATTCACAGATGTTGCAGTAAAATTAAATGATGCAACGGTTGTACCTGTGCAGCAGCTATTTGCATAAGTTGGGCCTTTACCATGCTGCCATTGCCAAAACAAGTAAATGCCCAGCACTATGGCGATTATCCATGTCAATGCAGTGTAGGTATATTTTCCGTTAGTTATTGGTGTTAAATGGTTAGTTAAAGAAGTCATAAATTAAGCTCCTGTATGCATAAGATTGATAACGTTTTTTTAAACGCCACCAGTTAACTTATCTTGAAGTGCTTTCAGTTCCGACCATTTGTTTTCAGCAGCTAAGGCCGCTTGTTGGGCCCAAGTTGTAGGTTTTGCGAGCTTATATCCTGCACCGGCTTCATCTAATATTTTTTGCATTTGCGGTACAGTTTGTTTAGCCAACTGTGCAAATGTAATGATGCCAGCATTACTAAACAGCTCATTAATTTTTGGACCGATACCTTCTATTACAGTCAAATCATTAGGTCCTTTAGGGTTAAAGCCGGCAGCTTTGGCCACCGCAGTATTCAATACATAAACTTTAGGCGTAGAAACTAAGCTGGTTGGTTTTGCTGTGGGCGCAGTATTTTTTGAACTGGGTGTTGGCTTTGCAGCGGGTTCGGGGATTGCAGTTAATACCGCAGGTATAGGTCCATTTGAAGCAGTAGAACTGCCGTTATTAACTGGTTGGTTTCCAGTTTTGCTAGAGGTCGTATCGGCAGGTTTGCCCCAACATTTCATACTGGAGCAGTTTGTAAAACGGCATAGTAACCAGTTAAGTAACCAGCCAACGAGAGCACCTAGTAGAAACCACCAGAAACAGCATGAAAACATAATAAACCCCTATGTTATTGATTAAAAATAAATAGTAGTACAAATGTTACCAATGACTGTTACTTTGCTACGTTAATATTTTAGTGTCAAGGCTCTTATTGAGTGATGATAATTGAGGATTTTCTATGAAAATGTTGCCAAGTTGCATCTAATTTACAGATTAGCTTTTAACATTGATAAACCACTTGCCCATGCACAATCGTAGTTTTAACTTTGCCGGCTAGCTCTAAACCAGTAAACGGACTGTTTTTGCCTTGGCTTTTTAATGCACTGGGACAGATTTTCCAATATTCATTAGCATCAAATATACAAATGTCCGCCATGTTATTAATATTTAAATCGCCAGCAGGAATCCCCAGAATTTTCGCAGAGGTTTGGCTGACAAGCGCAAGCGCTTGAGATAAATTAACTTTTTCTTGTTGCGCCCATTTTAGGGTGAGCGTCAATAATAGCTCTAAGCCTGTGGCGCCCACTTCAGCTTCTGCAAACGGTGCGAGTTTCGCATCATCATCCACAGGTGTATGGTCAGAACAAATCGCATCAATCGTGCCGTCTTTCAGGCCTGCACTGAGTGCTTCTTTATCGCGCTGTGAACGCAACGGTGGTTTAAGGTGACAATTCGCATCAAAGTAAGCAATGTCATGTTCGGTGAGATGTAAATGGTTAGCGCTTACATCACAGGTAATATGAATGCCTTGTTTTTTAGCCTCACGTATCATGCCTACACCTTCAGCGGTAGATAGGCGGCTAATGTGGACACGTGCGCCAGTTTCTTTGGCAATACGTAATATAGTAGCTAGTGCAAGTGCCTCTGCAGCACTTGGTATACCTTTTAAGCCCAACCTGCTGGCGATTTCACCGTCATGAGCCACACCATCTTTGGCTAAAAATGGCTCTTCTGCATGTAAGAATAAAGTAAAGCCAAAAGTAGCCGCATATTCCATGGCGCGCCACAGCACTTGAGTATCGGTAATGGCAATATTGGCTTGCGAGAAGCCAACACAGCCAGCCTCACGCAATTCGCCCATTTCTGAAAGTATTTTGCCTTGTAGTTGGCGGGTCAATGCGCCCAGTGGATATACGTGCGCAAGGTTCAGTTGTTTGGCTCGATGCTTTAACATTTCTACCAAGCCAGGTTCGTCGAGCACAGGATCTGTATCAGGGGGACATGCTAGGCTAGTGACACCACCAGCGACCGCGGCTTGTAGTTCGCTAATAAGTGTCGCTTTATATTCGTCGCCCGGTTCACGCAATCTGGCAGATAAATCTACTAGGCCGGGGCAGACGATTAAATCAGTTGCATCTATGATTTGATTCGCTACAAATCCATCTGGCGCGTTGCCTAAGGCAAGAATTTTCCCGGCAGCAATAAAGACATCAAGTTTGCTATCGATATTATTTTTTGGGTCAATCACGCGACCATTTTTGATGTGCAATTTCATACTTGGCCTCCTGAAAGCATTGCCATTACGGCCATACGTACCGCTATCCCGTAAGTGACTTGCGGTAAAATGACTGATTGTGAGCCATCCGCTACGCTGGAATCAATTTCTACACCGCGGTTCATTGGGCCTGGGTGCAGCACAATCGCATCTGGCTTGGCTAAACTTAGTTTTTCTTGAGTGAGACCATAAGTTTTGAAGTATTCTTGTGCGCTCGGTAGCATCGCACCGTTCATGCGTTCGTTCTGCAAGCGTAGCATCATGATGACATCCACATCTTTTAAGCCTTCTTTCATGTCATGAAATACATGCACGCCCAGCTTTTCTACTTCTGCAGGTAGTAGCGTCTTAGGCGCAATCACACGCACTTCAGGCACGCCTAGCGTAGTTAGGGCGTGAATCTCACTGCGAGCAACACGGGAATGTAATATGTCGCCTACGATTGCTACTCTTAAATTATGCAAGTCAGGCTTATATTTACGCACGGTAAATACATCCAGCAAACCTTGGGTTGGATGCGAATGACGGCCATCGCCAGCGTTAATCACATGAATATGCTTAGGCACATGCTTGGCAATAAAATGTGCAGCGCCAGATTGGGAATGACGCACCACAAACATATCTGCGTGCATGGCAATTAAGTTGTCCACCGTATCTAAAATCGTTTCGCCTTTGGATTGCGATGAGGTATTGACGTTCAAGCTAATCACATCTGCAGAAAGGCGCTTGGCTGCAATTTCAAAGGTAGTGCGGGTACGGGTGCTATTCTCAAAAAACAAGTTACATACGGTTTTTCCGCGTAACAGCGGCACTTTTTTCACTTCGCGTTCAGCAACGCCGACAAAAGATTCTGCGGTGTCTAGAATTTGATTAAGGATTTTTTGAGGTAAGCCCTCAATAGAGAGCAGGTGTCGTAAGCGGCCGTCGGTATCTAGTTGAGGATTATTCATGCGTAAGTTGAGCTTGCAGAGATTGGTTGGTTGGAGTGCTGAGTTGAAGTTCCAGGCTTAGTAAGCCGTTAGTATCCTGTTTCAATTGCAGATTTTGCTTTGCGCTCAATGGAATATCGGCGGCAGTGATTTGTGGCGCAATTGGCAACTCACGACCCCCTCGATTTACCAGTGCAACCAGCGTAATACTGGCTGGGCGACCGTAATCGAACAGTTCATTCATCGCGGCACGTGTGGTGCGTCCAGTATAAAAAACATCATCAATTAAAATGATATGTTTATTTTTAACATCAAATGGAATTTGGCTTGGGCGGTTTTCAGCTTTTAAACCGCGTTGTGCGTAATCGTCTCGATAAAATGATACGTCAAGCGTGCCATGCTCAATGGCATTGGCTGTAATGGTGCTTTTTAGTGATATCAGCAGTCTATTCATTAACCAAACGCCACCGCTTTGAATGCCGACTAGAGCAGTGTTTGGCAACAACAGTGGTTGGAGTTTTTGCGCTAAAACTTTTAATAAGTCTTCCGCGTTAGGCAAGTCAGCTGCGCTCAAGTTAGCTGCGCTATGTAGTTCGCTATTTTCTGATGTCATATCAGCATTTTACTCGTATTTTTATTGAATTGTACCTGCTTATGCTTTGTGCATTAAAGGCTATCAAAATAACTTTGTAATATTGTTTGCGCGGCCACTTGATCCAGCATTACTTTTTGCGCACGGCCTTTAATACCTGTTTGGTTCAATAGACCGCTTGCTTCTACCGAACTGTAGCGCTCGTCTACCAATATCACCGGCAGATTAAACCGTCCATTAAGGCGGCGGGCAAACTTTTTGCAAAGATGGGTTACGTTGTTTTCCGCGCCATCCACGCTTAAAGGCAAGCCAACTATTAATAATTTTGGTTGCCATTCTTGAATGAGCTTTGTGATAAGTTCGAAGCGTATTTCATTGCTTTCGTTATCTATCGTAGTGAGTGGGTTGGCTGTAGCTAATAGATGCTCGCCCACCGCCACGCCAATTCGCTGTTCACCAAAGTCAAAGCACATGGCGGTGCTGGCAAGTACAATTTTGGCATCATAAACATGTTCGTTATCAATCAGGCGCTCATGCTGGCTTGCTAGCATATCAAGCGTGACCTGCAACATCGGATAGCATCGCGGGATCTACTCCTAATAAAGCCAAGGTGGCATTAAGTTTTTCATCATTGTGTGTATCGTATAAAATTTTATGTAAAGACTCTATATCTTTAGGCTGCACTGATAACCACGCATTTTGTGCGATTTCTTGTTCAAGCTGCCCAGGCACCCAGCCTGCATAACCCAAAGTAAGCAACATTTTTTCCGGCCCAGCGCCAATCGCCACTGCCTCAAGAATATCTTTTGATGTTGTGAGTGCGGTATTTTCGGCAATCATAATTGTGCTATCCCATTCGCCATCTGGCATATGCAATACAAAGCCGCGCTCGGGTTGAACAGGCCCCCCACACAATACTGAGCGGTCTGCAACCATGTTGTTAAACAACTCCACGTTGATTTTTTCAAACAATGTATCGTAGGTAATGTCGGTAGGGCGGTTAATGACAACGCCCATGGCGCCATCTTGATTATGCGTACAGATGAAAGTGACCGATTTTGCGAAATAGGGGTCGGTCAAAGCGGGCATCGCGATGAGAAAGTGACCAGTAAAGTTAACGTTTTCCAATGAGCTCATTCTAAATATAAGTGTAAATTAATTAATTCAATTATTAAGTATTTTTATCTGCTTCTAGATAGCCAGTGACCTCTAGGCCAAACCCGGCCATGCTCGGCATTTTTCGCGGCGTTGCGAGTAACTTCATTTTACCTACGCCGCAATCTAATAATATCTGTGAACCGATACCATAAGTGCGTAACTCCTGATTGATGCGTATCGGTTCATCAGCGCCCTTGATACGTTCTATGATCGCTTCGCTGCTTTCTTGCTGATGCAATAGCACCATTACGCCAGCTTTGGAGTTAGCAATCACTTTCATCGCTTCCAGCGTATTCCAGCTATGCGTGCAGCTGGTACTATCTAGCAAATCAAAGATTGAAAGCGGTTCATGCACGCGCACCAGTACTTCTTGGTCTGGGGTCGGTGTGCCTTTAATCAAAGCCAGATGCGTTTCTTTAGCGATTTTATCGTGATAAGCGATGAGCTTCATTTCGCCATACGGCGTCTGTATCATGCGCTCAGCAGCGCGCTCAACCAAGCGTTCGGTTTGCGCACGGTAATGAATCAAATCCGCAATCGTACCGATTTTAAGCTGATGTTCAGCGGCAAATAGCATTAAGTCCGGCAGGCGCGCCATGCTGCCATCTTCTTTTAAAATTTCACAAATCACGCTGGTAGGCTCACAGCCAGCTAATAGTGCTAAATCGCAACCCGCCTCGGTATGGCCTGCGCGCACCAGTACACCGCCATCCATCGCTGCCAGCGGGAAAATATGACCTGGGCTCACAATATCCTGCGGTAGAGCTTTTTTGTTTACTGCCGCTTGCACTGTACGTGCGCGATCAGCGGCGGAGATGCCCGTCGTTACGCCTTCAGCTGCTTCAATCGATACCGTAAAATTAGTGCCCATGCGTGCACCGTTTTTTTGTACCATTTTTGTCAGGTTAAGCTGACGGCAACGCGCTTCGGTCAGCGTTAAGCAAATCAACCCACGGCCATGTTTCGCCATAAAGTTAATGTGTTCAGCCGTGGCAAATTCTGCGGCTAATACTAAATCGCCTTCATTCTCACGATTTTCATCATCAACCAACACCACCATGCGGCCATGTTTGATTTCTTCGATGATTTCTTTAGCAGAGCTGATTACGTTATTGGTCATATGGGTATTGGTATCTTGTTCATTAAATCACTAAACATTCATTGGCTTAAGCAGGTTCATCCGTGTGGGTTTCCAACATCCACTCGGTCATGCGTTCTACATAACGCGCAATTTGGTCTACTTCTAAATTCACACGGCTACCCACACCTAAAAATTGCAGCGTGGTATTTTCAAGCGTATGCGGGATTAAATTCATGCTGAAAATATCTTTATCCACAGTATTCACGGTCAGGCTGACACCATTCACGCAAATAGAACCTTTAATCGCAATATATTTAGAAATGGCATGCGGCGCCCGAATATCAAGCTTCCAGCAATCGCCTAATTGCTCAAATTGCACCACTTGGCCGACACCATCCACATGACCGCTCACCAAATGTCCGCCTAGTCGGTCGCTAAGTCGTAGTGCTTTTTCTAGATTCACTGGTTTAGTGTACCCAACATCAGCGGCTTCTAAGCCAACAGTGACGGATAATGTTTCTTGAGAAACATGCGCCTCAAAGTGTGTGTCGCTCAAGCTAATCGCCGTCAGGCAAACGCCGTTCACGGCGATGCTATCGCCAATAATGACGTCGTGCATGCCTAACCCATTGCATAGAATGTTGAGCTTCACATCCTCGCCCATAGGCGTTATGTGTTCGATTTGACCCACGGTCTGAATGATGCCTGTAAACATGGTGTGATTTTAGCAGATAAGACTATGGAGGTGTTTTTGTAAAGCGGGGATATTGTTTGAATGGGTAACTGATACCCTACGCTTACTAACGTTTGAACGAATTGTTCGGCGTCACCCTCTCAGTGCTCACGCCCATTGAAGTGCTGAACCTTCAATGCCGACAAATCTACACCTTCAAGGCAACGGACATTGATTGCCGCCATTTCCTGCCCAGACGGGGAGACAGCTTCGCCAAACGGATGAATGCCACAGGACGGGCAAAAAAGATGCTTTATGACATGCTTGTTGAACGTATAAGTGCTCATTTTTTCCGGCGGTGTGAGCAATGTCATTGCCTGCCTTGGAACGAACCACATCAGAGAGCCTTTCCTCTGGCATATAGAGCAATTGCACGACATGACGTCTGCAATTTCGCCCTCAACCTCGAAGGCAATCTGGCCGCAATGACAACTTCCTTGGTATTTCATTTGGCTTTACTCCGTTCTACTGGTTTTATGTTCAATCTTTTTGCTGGTTCTTGATTTCGAAGTAGGTTTGTCGCGCACCATTCACACCCGAACCGCCCGCGTGATGAGATATTCGCGGCCCCAACGTACCTTGCCGTCCGCAGCGCGGTAGCCTTCGAGGTACGAAAGCAGTTCGCTACGAAATGCCGGCAGTGCGTTGCCCTGGAGACTTGCGACAGCCCGAACCGTCGGCCCGTAACGCGTCGAGAACAGTTCCCAGATGTCTTCCGGTGAAGCGCCGAACTGCGGGCAGTCACCGTTTGTGAAAGCGATATCGCGGAAAGCGTTTCCGAGAAGTTGGCGCACCTTTTTAGGATCGCCCCAATTGAACGGACTGGCGAGGCCGGCGGGCGGCGGAACATGCTTGTTGGTAATACGGAACCAGCCACCCAGACCGCCTTCGGGCGTCCAAGCAAGGAATACGACGCGGCCTCCCGGTCGGGTGACGCGGGCCAACTCAGCTGCTACCTTTTCTTGGTCCGGCGCAAACATATGTCCACAGGTCGAGAGCACTAAATCGAAGGTGGCATCTGCAAAAGGAAGTGCCTCTGCGTCCCCCTCGCGGAAATCGATATCCACGAGACCCGCTTCGTTGGCCTTGCTTCGTGCGACGGCAAGGAGCTCCGGCGTAAGGTCCACGCCCGTTACCTCCGCGCCGCGCTCGCGTGCGGCAATAGCCGTAATGCCCGTGCCGGTTGCAAGGTCCAGCACACGCTCGCCGCGACGAATTCTGGCAACACGCAAGGTCTGGTCCGTCGAGATCGTCAGCCCGTCCGCGATGCGGTCATATTCGCCCAGCGCCCATGTAGCGCGTTGCTTCTTCTTAAGCTCTGTGAAGTCCATCATGAATCCACCTTATTGTGATAAAAGCGCTGCATCGGCCTCGCAAGGATCTCACTCAGTTTCTTCGGATGCGATTCTTGTGCAATCCAGCGTTTGACATGAGCCGCAGACGCCGGCTTGCCGGTGGCTGTCGGCTCGATGGAATGGTTAGAGCGCAAGGGCGTACGGTTGGACGGTACGTGCAGCGCCGACAAGACCCATGCTAGTTTGTGTAAAGACCCTAACAAGTGACCTCGACGCACTTACATCCGCCGTCGGCGCTGGTATCGCAGGTGCATTCAATGCAACGTATTTTGCCTTCAGCAGCGGCCGGATTGAGTAGCTGTAGCGGTAGGCGTTGCTCATCGGTGAGTATCCCAAAGGGATCGGGGAGTGGTGGCCAGACAATCTGGTCAGG
>DASQFK010000205.1:0-8775 GCA_035633175.1 Methylotenera sp. | reverse complement strand
TAAAAGTGCTTATAAACTAAGTATTTGCTAGAATTATTTAACTTAACACTTTAGTTTTCATATGCATATTCACATTTTAGGTATTTGCGGCACGTTCATGGGTGGCATCGCAGTGCTCGCAAAGGCCGAAGGCCATAAAGTCACAGGCTGTGACGCCAACGTTTATCCTCCCATGAGCACCCAGTTGGAAGCACAAGGTATCGAGCTCATCGAAGGTTTTGACCCCTCACAGATCTCACTTAATCCTGATATTTATGTAATTGGCAACGTGGTATCGCGTGGCAATCCGCTGATGGAAGAAATTCTTAACCGTGGTTTGCCGTATATCTCTGGCCCGCAATGGCTAGCAGAAAATGTGCTGCAAGGTCGATGGGTGCTGGCGGTTGCTGGTACACATGGCAAAACCACCACTTCTTCCATGTTGGCTTGGATATTAGAATATGCGGGTTTAGCACCTGGGTTTTTAATTGGCGGTGTGCCGCAGAACTTTGATGTTTCTGCACGATTGCCGCAAGCACCAAAACAAGACAGCAAGAGCATTTCACCGTTCTTCGTGATTGAAGCCGATGAATACGACACAGCTTTTTTTGATAAACGCTCGAAGTTCGTTCACTATCGCCCGCGTACCGCTGTATTGAATAATCTAGAGTTTGACCATGCCGATATATTTGACGATTTAGCCGCGATTGAAAAGCAGTTCCATCACTTGGTAAGAACCGTTCCGCAGAATGGTTTGATTGTGAGTAATGGTAAAGAAGCGAGCCTGCAAAGAGTGATTGATAAAGGCTGCTGGAGCATTGTAGAGCAATTTGGCACCGACGCTGATTGGCAGGCTGCTAATGAAGAAGGCAACGGCAGTTTTGATGTGATGTTCGCAGGTGAATTACAAGGCCGCGTGCTATGGGATTTGCTCGGTGAGCATAACCGCATGAATGCCTTGGCAAGTATTGCAGCTGCCCGTCATGTGGGCGTCAGTGTTGAGGTCGGCATCGAGGCTTTAGGCGAATTCAAGAATGTAAAACGCCGCATGGAAGTGAGCGGTGTTGAGAATAATGTGACCGTGTATGATGATTTCGCACATCATCCCACAGCCATTACCACTACCGTTGCAGGTCTGCGCAGTAAAGTTGGCAAGGCGCGTATATTGGCGGTATTAGAACCCCGGTCGAATACCATGAAATTGGGCGTGATGAAAAATGCTTTGCCTGAAAGCTTAAAAGATGCGGATTTAGTGTATTGCTATGGTGCAAATTTAGGTTGGGATGCCGCTGAAGCCCTTGCGCCTATTCAAGCCAAAGCTAAGGTGTATGATGATTTAATCGAAATGGTCGTCGCTATTACTCAAGCAGCACAATCGGGCGATCAGGTGTTAGTAATGAGTAATGGTGGGTTTGGCGGCGTGCATCAAAAAATACTTGATGCCTTAAAGAACAAACCAGAAACAGAGTAGAGGCATGGCTAAAGCACTTAACCAGTCGGAAATGCAAATGCTTGCTGTAAGCCGCAAGCCTAAAACAATGAGTTGGATGAGTATTGCCATTTGGGTATCGATATTGGTACATGCTGCAATATTAAGTATTCAATTTGAGCCTGAATTGAAAAGGTTTAAGGATAAACTGCCAGTGTTAGAGGTGTTTCTGGTAAATGCTAAAACCAGTACTAAGCCGGATAATGCTGAAGTGTTTGCACAAGCGAATTTGGACCGTGGCGGTAATACTGACCAGAACCGAAAAATGAAAACGGCCTTGCCGGCGATTAAGCAGCAACAAGCTGAATTCACGGTTAAGCCTGTCGCACAGGTGAAAAAAGGTGCAAAATCAGCTAACCAAACAGCAGATGTAACAAAAGAAGAAAAGCGTGTTGCAGAGCTTGAGAAACAAGCCCAGGAGTTAATGACGCAGATTCAATCAAGCAAGCAGGTAGAATCAAAAGCGCAGCAAAAAGCCGCGGCTAAAGAATCAGCAACAGGCAATCAAGAAACGCCTAATAAAAAACTGGATCTCAGCGATATTACCGCGGCGGCGCTGGAAATGGACAAGCTGGAAGCTTTGATCTCTAAACAGCAAGACCAATATCAGAAGCGTCCCAAACGAAAATTCGTTGGGGCTAGAGCTAAAGAATATCGCTATGCACTTTATGTAGATGCATGGCGTCAAAAGGTTGAGAAAGTGGGTAATCTTAACTATCCTGAGGCTGCTAAAGATTTAAAGCTATATGGTCAATTGACGATGACAGTTTCTATCAACGCGGATGGTACTATCGAAAATGTGGTCATTAATCGAAGCTCAGGCCATAAAGTGCTAGATGAAGCGGCAAAGCATATTGTCGAGTTGGCAGCACCTTACGCACATTTTCCAGAAGATGTGCGTAAGGAGACGGATGTTCTGAGTATTACACGTACGTGGACATTTACTAAAGAGGATAATCTCGCTACAGGTGAGTGATTCTGTTTGAAAATCGCAATACTCTGCGTCAGCTTCGCCTTGCCGTACAATAACGTACTGTCTTCGGCTCACTTTCTTGATTATTTCGATTTTGAAACAGAATTGAGTATGAGTTCTGGAGTAAGCGCATTTAATCAATTATTTAGCAAATTAAAATGACCAATCACTATCAACACCATGTATTTTTCTGCCTTAACCAGCGCGAAGAGGGCGAATCTTGCTGTATGGGAAAGGGCGCAGAAGCCGCGTTTGATCACATGAAATCACGTATTAAAAAACTGCGTCTAAGTGGCAAGGGCAAAGTACGCATTAACCGCGCCGGTTGTTTTGATCGCTGTAATGAAGGTCCGTTGCTGGTGGTTTACCCGCAAGCGATTTGGTATACCTTTGTCGATAATGAAGATATCGATGAAATTATCGACAGCCACCTAATTAATGGGAAGGTAGTTGAGCGTTTGGTAGTTTAATTTAGCTGCTAGCTGGACTTAGTGCGCATTGTATATGGGCATTAATTTTTTCAACAAGCGGTTCGATGTCTTTCTTGCTTAAATGCGCAGGGTTAACCTCTCTCAATGCCTCACCCCAGTGCGAATTCGGAAAATGTTTATCGTTTTCAAAACGCGGAATCACATGCCAATGTACATGCGGCGTTTTATTGCCGAGGCTAGCTAAGTTGATTTTGTCAGGATTCAATAGTTCTCTAAGCGCCAGTTCTACGGCAAACACCGTTTTCATCATCCTCGCCCGCTCAGTCGGTGACAAATCACTCATTTCTTTGACATGTGCCAGCAATTCAACGCGACAATAAGCTGGGTAATCTGCATCGTTCAATAACACAACCCGACAAAAATCATCTTGCCAAAGTACCGTGTTAGTTGCGGATTCACACAACGCGCAAACTTGATTTAAGCTCAATTTACGAAGCTGCCAGCATGCGGTCTAAAGTCAACTTGGCTAATTTAGCATCGTGTGCAGGGACTTTGATTTGATTCACAATATTACCATCAGCCAAATTCTCTAAAGTCCAAGCCAAGTGTTGTGGGTCTATGCGCGCCATAGTGGAACATTCGCAAACTACATGGCTCATGAATTGTACGAGTTTCCCTTGCGATTTCATATTGTCAGCCAAGCGGTTGACCAAATTAAGCTCAGTACCGACTAGCCATTTAGTGTTTGCCGGTGCATCAGAAACTGTTTTGAGAATATATTCAGTTGAGCCTACATAGTCTGAATTTAAACATACTTCAAATGGTGCTTCAGGGTGAGAAATGACAAAACCATCAGGATGTTCTGCGCGAAATTTAGTAATATTCTGCAGACGGAACATTTGATGTACCGCACAATGTCCCTTCCACAACAGGATTTTTGCGTTTTTGATCTGCTCGACTGTTAAACCGCCCATCGGTTGATCAGGATCCCAAATTGGCATCTGTTCTAGCGGAATGCCCATTTTGTGCCCAGACCATCTGCCTAAGTTCTGGTCTGGAAAGAACAATACTTTTTCGCGTTGTGCAAAGCCCCATTCGATAATTTTAGTCGCGTTGGTGCTAGTGCAAACAATACCGCCATGTTCGCCGCAGAACGCCTTAAGATCAGCTGCAGAGTTGATATAAGTAATTGGCGTAATTTGTTCATCAAAGTTCAGTACTTTGTTGAGCTCACGGTAGCTCCGTTCGACTTTAGCGAGGTTGGCCATATCCGCCATTGAACAGCCTGCAGCAAGGTCTGGCAAGATCACAATCTGCTCGGGCCGACTTAAAATATCAGCTACTTCCGCCATAAAATGCACGCCTAAGAATACGATAAACTCAGCGTCTAAATTTTCGGTATAACGTGATAGCTTGAGTGAATCGCCAGTGTAGTCAGCATGGCGATAGACGCCTTCATTTTGGTAATGGTGGCCTAAAATCACCAAGCGTTTACCAAGTTTATCTCTAGCCGCAAGAATGCGACGTTGACAGTCAGCATCGTCTGAAGCCTGAAAGCGCTCAAATTTAATCGGGATGCTTTTGCTCTGAGCAGTAGAAGCTTGAGGGATTGAAATAGTATCGGTTTGCATAGTATTAATTACAATTACTTAAAGGGTTTTAAAACAATAGTTTACTACTTTTAAGGGCACTTCTATAAATTCAACTTTCGTAGTTATACTGCGTTGCTCTTGAAAAATAATTCCTTACATATCAGATATATGCTGCGTCAGTATTTTTCATTCGCGCCTTGTCTGACTTAAAAATTTGAATTTATACAAGCGCCCTTAAGTTTGTTGGTTTAAGTTTATAGACTGAGTCCATGGCGTTCACCTAATTTGCGCAACGCTTCTACATTTGTCCACGAAAAAACGCGTTTCGCAGCTTCGCGCCAATCTACCCATTCATATTGCACATGCTCATCAGGTGCTAATTTTATAGGTAATGGCTTAGGCAGTTCTAAACCAAATAAATGCTCGGTATTTTGCGTAACGCCTGGCGCATAACGGTGGCGCCAATGCTCATAAATTTCGTAGACATTCGACATTTGCCAATCCTCCAAATCATATTGCATCGCATCTAAGCCAGTTTCTTCCTGAACTTCACGAATCGCAGCATGTAATGGTGTCTCGCCTTGCTCCAAGCTGCCAGTGACTGATTGCCAATAGCCTGCTTTATCCGCACGCTCCATAATGAGCACTTGCAAATCGGCAGTATGAATAAGAATTAGGGCAGATATTGGTGTTTTAAACATCAAAAAATTTCGTATTCAAGTAGCCAATAATTAAGACAAAAAATAAATAATCTAGTGCCGCCTCAAATTAATAATTCAGCAACTATTTGGTAGATGATTTTTTAGGGCGAGCCCTTTACTAAGCTTTACTAGCGTTTGAGTGCTTGGCTGCAGTCAAATTCTTAGGCAACTGAAATACTACGCTCTCAATGACGCCTTGCAGCTCTTGCACCTGATTTGCGCCAAGGTGCTGCAATTTAGTAATCACTTCTTGCACAAGTACCTCAGGTGCTGATGCACCAGCAGAGACACCTATTTTTTTCTTGCCAATCAGCCACTCAGCTTTTAAATAGCTGGCGTTGTCTATCATATACGCCTCCACCCCTTGATTTTCCGCCACTTCGCGCAAGCGATTAGAGTTGGAGCTATTTGGCGAGCCAACCACAATTACTAAGTCACAATCTTTAGCCATGATTTTTACTGCATCCTGGCGATTTTGTGTGGCATAGCAAATGTCATCGCTTTTAGGCGCTTGAATGGTAGGAAACCTTGCTTTCAATGCATTGATCACCAAAGCAGCATCATCTATAGATAAGGTAGTTTGTGTTACGTAAGCGACTTTTAACGGATTTTTAACGTTAAGTAGCGCGACATCTTCAGGCGTTTCTACTAAATGCATACCAGTGCTGGCTTGATCGTCATCCGTCTCAGCGGCTTCGCTTTGTCCCATGGTACCTTCAACTTCAGGGTGGCCTTTATGCCCAATCATTACGATTTCCATATTGGCCGCACGCATTTTAGCCACTTCAATATGTACTTTTGTGACTAATGGGCAAGTGGCATCAAAGGCGATTAATCCGCGAGCATCAGCTTCCGCACGAATCGCTTTTGAAACACCATGCGCGCTAAAAATCACAGTGCTACCCGTTGGAATTTCGTCTAGTTCTTCTACAAATACTGCGCCTTTATTGCGTAATTCATCCACTACAAATTTATTATGTACTACTTCGTGCCGTACATAAATCGGCGCGCCAAATTTTTCGAGTGCTTGTTCAACAATAATAATCGCACGATCAACACCCGCACAAAAGCCGCGTGGGTTTGCCAATAAAACGTCAATTGCTGGTTTGTCCAATTCTCTCTCTACCATACACACTTTTTAATCATATAAATTCACTCAAGGTATAATGCGTATATTAACTCAAATTCGGACATGCTTAAAATCTAGGCATGCTTAAAAATATGAAAAATACCGCTGCTAAAAGTGTCGTTACTAAAAATACAGCCACATTATTAATCACCTGTCCAGACAGCAAAGGCATAGTGGCGGCAATCGCAGATTTTTTATATCAGCACGATGCCAACATTTTACATGCAGATCAGCACCAAGATGCCGAAAATAACCTATTTTTGATGCGCGTTGAATGGGATCTAGTGGGGTTTTCATTAGCGCCAGATAGGTTTGAGCAACATTTCGCAGAAATCGCGACTAGGTTCAACATGGAATGGCAACTTAAGCTATCTCATAAACCATTACGCGTTGCGATTATGGTCTCTCAATATGACCATTGCTTAGCTGATTTGTTGCATAGACATAAAAATGGCGAATTAGTATGTGATATTCCGCTCATTATTAGTAATCATCGCGATACTGAGGCGCTAGCAAAATTCTACGGCGTTGATTTTCATTATATTGAGGTAAATAAAGATAATAAGCCTGCTGCTGAAGCCGAGCAATTTTCCTTATTTGATCAGTATGAAATTGATTTAATCGTCTTAGCGCGTTATATGCAAATTTTATCGCCGGACTTTGTCGCACGTTATCCTAAGCAAATTATCAATATTCACCACTCATTTCTACCTGCATTTATTGGCGCGAGACCTTATCACCGTGCTTTTGAACGTGGTGTAAAGCTCATAGGCGCAACGGGTCATTATGTGACAGAAATATTAGACGAGGGTCCGATTATTGAGCAAGATATTGACCGTATCTCGCATCGTGATCAAGTTGAAGATTTAATCCAAAAAGGTCGCGATCTAGAGCGCATAGTCCTTTCAAAGGCAGTGCGCTGGCATATTGAAAACCGTATTTTGTTGTATGCCAATAAAACAGTGATTTTCGATTAATAGTAATTATTAATTAAAACTAGCAGGCATTAAAAAAGCGAAGCTAAATTGAGCTTCGCTTTTTTTACAGATTTAAAGCCTATTCAGAAGCTGGCGCATCTAAAGGTGGTGGCGCTGGGTCATCCACAGGTGCAATTTCTGGTAAAGGCTCATCAGCATAAGCAACAACATTAAAAGTAAAAGCAAATAGTAAGGCTAAAAAAAGCGTTCTCATTTCTTCCCCTCAAAATATAAACTGCGTTATTAAAATAATTATATTAAGTAAGCTTTGAATCTTACTTAATATAGAAATTTACTCTGAGTTGAAGTTGCGTGCAACTTTTGTTTTAATACATAAATTTTAATTAAATTAGCGGGTTACCAATTTATTATGCACTAGGTAATATGTTTTCTAAAGCAAATAAATCAGCTATTAACTCGCGCTTTCTAATGAGGTGGCATTGGTCGCCGTCCACCATCACTTCAGCCGCACGTGGTCTAGTATTATAATTGCTCGCCATGCTCATGCCGTAAGCGCCAGCAGACATAATGGCCAGCAAATCACCTTCTTCCAACGCAAGCGTTCTATCGTGACCTAAAAAGTCGCCACTTTCACATACAGGCCCTACGATTTCATAAGTGAGTGTCTTTGTTTTAGTAAGTGCATTCGCTTGGTCTTCTCGAGGCTGCACGGCTTTAATATCATGGTAAGCATCATATAAAGCTGGGCGCATCAAATCATTCATTGCTGCGTCTACAATAGCGAAATTTTTACTCGTCGTATGCTTTAAGTACTCAACTTTTGTAAGCAGTACACCCGCATTACCCACCAAGGCTCGACCTGGCTCAAATACCAGTTTGATGTTGCGATTGCCTAATTTTGTGCGCATGGCTGCTGCATAAGCTGTGAATTCTGGGGGTGTTTCATCGCTATAGCAAATACCAATACCACCACCAGCATCAATATGTTGAATGTGAATACCTTTTTCTTCTAACGCATCAACCAGCGCCAATACGCGATCAAACGCATCTAAAAATGGCGATAATTCAGTAATTTGCGAACCGATATGGCAATCAACGCCATGTATCGCAATGTTAGACATAGCAGCAGCTTGCAAATAAATATTCAGCGCATCTTCATAAGCCACGCCAAATTTATTATTCTTTAAGCCAGTAGAAATGTAAGGGTGGGTTTTGGCATCAACATTTGGGTTAACTCGCAATGATACGGGAGCCACTTTGCCCATCATTGCGGCAACATGGTTAAGGCGCGTTAATTCACTGGCCGATTCCACATTAAAGCAAAAAATACCGGCATTCAATGCGGATTGCATTTCAGCTTCAGTTTTACCTACGCCAGAGAACACAACTTTTTTAGGGTCGCCACCAGCAGCCAATACACGTGCTAACTCACCGCCAGACACAATGTCAAAACCAGCCCCTAAGCTGGCAAACAAATTCAAAATGGCCAGACTAGGGTTAGACTTAACTGCAAAGCAAACCAGATGATTTGTATCTGCAAAAC
>DASQFK010000204.1:0-10874 GCA_035633175.1 Methylotenera sp. | reverse complement strand
ATTCTCGATCATATAAATTAAGCTCAGGGATCACCTTGGTCATCTCTATATTCGCTTCCCAGTAAGCATCAATCGTACCGACATCACGCCAGTAGTAATTACCATCCTTAGCGCCCACGCAGCTATCAGTGAATCGATGTGCCTGCACTTTGTACTTTTTAATGAGGTAAGGAATAATATCTGCGCCAAAATCATGGCTAGATTTAGAATCGCCAGCATCGCGAATCAATTGTTCGTACAAAAATTTAGCATTGAATATATAAATACCCATGCTTGCGAAAGCTTTAGTTGTGTCGCCAGGCATATGTTTAGGGTTGCTTGGTTTTTCTGCAAACTCAATGACACGGTCAGTATCGTCCACTGCCAATACACCAAAGCCTTTAGCATCTTCTAAAGGCACATTGATACATGCTATCGTCATATCTGCGTTGCTTCTAGCATGTGTTGCCAGCATTCGGCCATAATCCATTTTATAGATATGGTCGCCAGCTAATATTAAAATGTACTCCCCACCATTTTCGCGCAGTAAATCCACGTTCTGATACACGGCATCCGCTGTACCTTTGTACCATTCCTCTGAAATACGTTGTTGTGCCGGAATAATGTTTACGTATTCGTTAAATTCTCCGCGTAAAAAGCCCCAGCCACGCTGGATATGCTGAATCAAACTTTGTGCTTTATATTGAGTGGCCACGTTAATGCGGCGAATGCCGGAGTTAATGCAATTAGACAGTGGGAAATCGATAATTCGAAATTTTCCGCCAAATTGAACAGCTGGCTTAGCCCGCCAATCAGTGAGGTTCTTCAGGCGGCTGCCGCGACCACCTGCTAAAATAATAGCGACAGTATTTTTGGTTAATGTACTGATAAACCGATCTGATTGCCTATCTTTTGACATCATGCCCTCCTAGAGCTTGGCTAAAGTAAATAACTCAATGGGCTTTTAAGCAAATGTAACATTTGTAACTAGCTTAATATGGACTAATTTGCATCCATTTACATTTTGTTACATTATAATCAGCTATGCGCATTACAATCTAGTGAATTAAAGTTAAAAACTTAAAATAATTCGTATAAAAATGAAAGCTGCTCTAAGATGTATCTGAATTTTAGTGGTTAAAATTTTTTGGTAAAAATTTAAAAAGAAGACTATCTTGGTAAAATCTAAAGTAACCTCTACATCTATACAACTAGATACTAAAGCAAAATCCAATATAACCGCGGGCGGATTGCGACTTATTTTGGAAGCACGGCACCATAACCCCTTTAGCTATTTGGGGTTGCATGTGGTTGGTGATGAGTATGTACTTCGTGTTTTTTTACCTCAGGCGACTGTAGCATGGGTAAAAACCGACAGTACGTGGACTAAGCTCGAAAAAACGCATACTGAGGGATTATTTGAACACACAAGTAAAGCCGCACTTGCAACGCCCTGCTTAATCAAAATTGAGGCAGGGAACCATACATATGAAAGCTATGACCCCTACACCTTCGACTCCAGTATCACCCAAGATGAACTATATTTATTTGGTGAAGGCCGCCTAAAGCAAGCTTACAAGACTTTAGGCGCGCAATGTATTTCGCAAGATGGCATTGCAGGCGTGCGCTTTGCCGTATGGGCACCCAATGCAGAACGCGTCAGTGTCATTGGCAGTTTCAATAATTGGGATGGCCGAATTCACTCTATGCGTGCACATGGCGCAAGTGGCATATGGGATATCTTCATTCCCCACCTTACTACACATGACACTTACAAATTTGAAATTCGCAATCGCCACACGGGTGGCATATTAGTTAAAACCGACCCCTACGGTTTTGAATTTGAACAACGCCCGGGCACTGCCGCAAAAATTAGTAAAAGCCAACATAAGTGGCATGACAAAGAGTGGTTAGCAGCCCGTGAAAAGCGTGACTGGCTGCATACACCCTTTAATTGCTATGAAGTACATTTAGGCTCATGGCAACGCAATGAAAAAGGTCACTTTTTAACCTATCGGGAGTTAGCAACCACCTTAGTGCCTCATGTAGTTGAAATGGGCTATACCCACATTGAGTTGTTACCGATTTCTGAGCATCCGCTTAATGAATCCTGGGGCTATCAAACCACCGGTTATTTTGGGGTAACTAATAGATTCGGTTCACCAGACGATTTACGCTTTTTAATTGATGCCTTTCACCAGGCCAATGTTGGCGTGATTTTAGATTGGGTACCTGGACACTTTCCAAAAGATGATTGGGCATTAGCGCGCTTTGATGGCACCGCATTATACGAACATGAAGACCCGCGTTTAGGTGAGCATCAAGACTGGGGC
Source organism: Methylotenera sp. (assembly GCA_035633175.1). Lineage (GTDB taxonomy): Bacteria > Pseudomonadota > Gammaproteobacteria > Burkholderiales > Methylophilaceae > Methylotenera. Next base: position 8,562 of record DASQFK010000204.1, on the reverse strand, counting down.
ACCTATATCTTCAATTATGGCCGCAATGAAGTACGTAACTTTTTAATCGCCAATGCTTATTTTTGGCTGGAAGAGTTTCATATAGATGGCTTCCGTGTAGATGCCGTAGCATCTATGCTTTACCTTGATTACTCCCGTAATGCGGGCGAATGGTTACCTAACAAATTTGGCGGACGCGAAAACCTCGAAGTGATTGACTTTTTAAGACAGCTAAATGTCATGGTGGGTCAAGACTTTGCAGGCGTACTGACTATTGCAGAGGAGTCTACAGCATGGCCTATGGTATCGCGCCCAGTGTATTTAGGCGGTTTAGGCTTTAGTATGAAATGGAATATGGGCTGGATGAGCGACACCCTCGCCTACATTGAACATGACCCGGTGCATAGACGTTACTATCATGACAGACTTACTTTTGGGCAGCTGTATGCCTATTCCGAAAATTTTGTATTGCCGTTTTCACATGATGAAGTCGTGCATGGTAAACATTCGCTACTGGATAAAATGCCAGGTGATGCATGGCAAAAATTTGCAAATCTGCGATTGCTCATCACCTACCAAATGACTATGCCAGGCAAAAAACTCAATTTTATGGGCAATGAGTTTGGACAAGGTAGCGAGTGGAATGTAAATAGCAGCCTTGATTGGCATTTACTCAGTGATGAATATGAAGGCCACGACTGGCATCGAGGTATTAAACAAACTAATATTGACTTAAATAGGCTGTATAAAGAAAGTAATGCCTTGCATAGCCTTGATTTTGAGATGCAAGGATTTGAATGGATAGATTGCAATGACACAGATCAATCAATTATCAGCTTCATTAGGCGTGGTACTGACAATAGTTTTGCTATAATAGTGCTAAATTTTACACCTGTATTACGCAGCCAATATCATATTGGTGTGCCACAAGCAGGTAGTTACCATGAATGCTTTAACAGCGATGCAGCTTGTTACGGCGGAAGTAACCAAGGCAATGGCGCCGGGTTGCGCACAGAAAATGTTGCATGGATGAATCAAAATCAATCGCTTGTAATTACGCTGCCACCGTTGGCAGGTATAGTTTTAAAATTAGTTTAAACTAGAAAAATTTTTACAATTAAAATAACCTAATAAAAGCACTATTTATCTAAATGGCTATATTAACAAACCTTCCTGTTTGGCAAACACTTTGCCAACATCAACAATCTATTGCTAACACACATATGCGCGATCTATTCGCCAATGACCCTAGTCGCTTTGATAAGTACAGCCTCAAGCTTGATGATTTATTGTTTGATTACTCTAAACATCGCATGACCGATGAAACGCTACCATTACTCCTGCAAATGGCGCGAGAAGCTAATATTGAAAACTGGCGCGACCGCATGTTTGCTGGTGAAAAAATCAACATTACTGAGAACCGTGCAGTGTTGCATACCGCATTACGCAATCGGTCTAACACGCCAGTCATGGTCGATGGCAAAGATGTCATGCCAGAGGTTAATGCGGTGCTGGCACAAATGCGCACATTTACTGAAAAAGTACGTAATGGTAGCTGGTTAGGTTATACGGGCAAGCGTATTACAGATGTGGTAAATATAGGTATCGGTGGCTCTGATCTAGGTCCAGTCATGGTCTGCAATGCTTTAACGCCTTATGCAAGCCCGGATTTAAAAGCGCATTTTGTATCAAATATTGATGGTGCACATTTGATGTGTGCACTGGAAACATGTAATCCAGAAACGACACTCTTCATCATCGCTTCAAAAACATTTACTACGCAAGAAACCATGACAAATGCGACCTCAGCACGCACATGGTTTTTAGCTGCAGCAAAAGATGAAGCGCATGTGGCTAAACACTTTGTTGCGCTTTCTACTAACGCAAAAGCGGTTCAAGAGTTTGGTATTGATATTGCCAATATGTTTGCATTCTGGGATTGGGTAGGTGGTCGTTATTCATTGTGGTCGGCCATCGGTTTATCTATTGCCTTATACGTCGGCATGGATAATTTCGAAGCTTTACTTGATGGTGCACACGAAATGGATAACCATTTCAGAACTGCACCGCTAGAGCAAAATATGCCAGTGATCATGGCATTGATTGGCGTTTGGTATAACAACTTCTTTCATGTCGATTCGCAAGCCATCCTCCCTTACGACCAAGGTCTGTCGCGTTTTCCAGCTTATCTACAACAGGCTGATATGGAGAGCAATGGTAAATTTATTTGCCGTGATGGTAGCCGTGTGCAGTATAAAACGGGTCCGGTTATTTGGGGCGAGCCTGGTACTAATGGTCAACATGCCTTTTACCAACTGATTCATCAAGGTACGCAAATAATTCCGGCCGATTTTTTAATGCCAGTACATAGTCACTATGCTATTGGCAAACATGGCTACGCACATCACAAAATTTTGCTCGCTAATTTCTTGGCACAAACACAGTCGTTAATGCTAGGTAAAACTCAAGAAGAAGCACGTGTGGAATTGGAACAACAAGGTTTATCAGGTGAAGCAGTTGAAACGTTATTGCCACATAAAGTGTTTGAAGGTAATCGCCCTACCACTTCCATTATGTTTAATAAACTCACGCCAAATACGCTAGGCAAACTTATCGCGCTATATGAACATAAAATATTCGTGCAAGGCATCATGTGGGACATCAACAGCTATGACCAATGGGGTGTTGAATACGGGAAGCAAATCGCACAACAAATTTTGCCACAACTCACCAATGCTGAAGTCATCACCAACTATGACAGTTCAACTAATGGGTTAATCAACTATACGAAATCAATTACTTAACTCTTTTAACTTACTAAGGTTCGCTTTATGTCGATAAACCGATTGCATGTTCTTTTAACTACAATTGGTTTATCGATAAGTTTTTCCGCTACTGCCACCAACGGAATCAACTTGATTGGCTTTGGAGCAGAATCCACACTAATGGGTGGTGCCGATACTGCCGTGGCACGTGATACTAGTGCGCTTAATACAAACCCCGCAGGGCTAGCGCAAATCCAAGGGCACTTATTTGATGGATTTGGATCTTTACTGCGTACGACTGACCTCTCGCATGAAGATGCGCTAAACGATCAACATGCTGATAACAGATACACATTATTAGCAGGCGGCGGTTATGCGCAATCAATAGAAAATACGTCTTGTGCGGCCGGGGTAGGATTTTTTACGCAAGGCGGTGCGGGTGCAGTGTTTAAACATATCAACACCGTATTTGGCACTAATGATGAAATGTCTTCATTGTTTGGCATTGCCAAAATCACCCCTGGTTTTGGCTGCCAAGTAACTGATAGGCTCTCAATAGGTGCATCCGTGAGCTTGGTGTACGCCAGTATTGAACAGAAATTCTTTTACGACACCTCAAACGCTGTTTTTTCTGGCTTCAAAAATGAAGGCGCCCGCGCCGTGCGTTTTGGCTTTAAACTTGGTGCACAATATAAGTTAAATGACGCATGGACATTAGGTGCTAGCTATACTGAAAAAACCGAATTGCCACTGACTGGTGGTAGCGCAAAATTTAACTTTATAGGTATTGGCGGTGGCATTGTTAAATATAACGATTTCAGTGTTAAGGGCTTTGCCTTGCCTCGTGAAATTGCAATTGGCGCGGCATTTAAGCCCCATCAAGACTGGTTACTTTCTGCAAAAATTAACTGGATTAATTGGGCAGATGCAATTCAGGATGTCACCACTAGAGCCACTGACCCTGATAATGCACTAGCACCTACGATTGTAATTGTAAATCCACAGAACTGGCATAATCAAATAGTTTATGCATTGGGTGCGGCTTACACTTACGACAATTTAACGACTCTGTACGCTGGTTATAATCATGGCAAGAATCCTGTGCCAGAGAAGAACTCTAATCCTCTCCTCGCGGCAATTTTAGAAGATCATATTACCTTAGGTTTTGCTCGGCAATTAAATGACACTTGGAAATTAACGAGTGGCATTGAGTATTTATTGCCCGCTAAAGTCACTTATAACAGCCAGCTATTTGGTAATGATGCCGAAGTACGTAATGAAGGGATATTTTTTAACGTTATGCTGAGTAAGCGCTGGTAAACACTTAACATTAATCAATTACTTAACTAATTATGAATATAAAAAAAGCCTCTCAAATTTGAGAGGCTTATGCTAAAAATTATCAAAACCTGAATTGCTTCAACTTATTGCATCAACCATGATTATCGTTTTTCAATAAATTAGTATCAAAACCGAATACTTTACCTGCCCAGATAAAAATCACCCATGCCAAAATTCCAAATGGCAGATATCCAAAATAACCCAGCAAAGGCATTTCTGCAAAAATGTGGATCACATTCACATAGGGAATATCATATAACCAGTAGTTTGGATTGGTAATAGGTGTGGCGGGATGCGCACTACCGTAATTCCAGACTTCCCAAAAAAAGCCATTTAGTAGCGTGCTTATTGCCATTAACAAGATAGGACTCCAATTACCATTAGCCAGTGCCGTAAATGGCGTCCAAACATTCAGCGAAATTAATAAGCCCGCAAAGCCAAGAAGCGTCCCTATCCACATCACCCAAAATAGCGGATATGGAAAAAATACCATCGCCACTATCAAGATAAAACTTAAAAATAACAATGGCTTTCCAGGAAACCTTAATTTAGGGCCTTGCGCATAGCGTGCTACAAGCTTTGGAAAACAATTTAACAGCGTATACCATTCAAAAATAGCTGGCCATACTGTGGTATAAGCCATGATATATAGCCAAACTATCGTGGCGTGGCTTAGTTGAGGCATCGTACTGTTTGGGTAATACCAGTTGCCCAGCGCGAAATAATCGAAATACTCAAAGAAGAACCATCCGAATATTGATACTGCCGCGCTAATAAGCAAGGTTTTGGGTCGATTTGCAAACAAGGAATAGCCGCCGGAAAAACGATAACTTAGTCCATCAAGGGTAAAAATAAAACCCCACCATAAGGGGGTAAAAGCATAATAGACCAGGCTGCCGAATATGGTTTCACGCGTCCACATCAACCACCAAAAAAATAGCGTGGTGGCTAGCCCTAACCAAAACCAAATGGGTAAAGCTTTACCAGGCGGCTCTGGCTGAGGATTAAGTTGCGCAAAACCAAACCATTGAGGAAAAATTAAAAAAACAATGAACGCTAACTCAACAATCGCCAGCAGAATAAAAATGGTTAAATTAAACCCTGGTGGCTCCGCCACAAAAATAGGCGGAAAAACTCCAAACTCTGGGGGCAAATGTGTTTGTGGATAAGCAAACCAAGCGGCAATTAATGGCAATATTGCCATGATAACGATGGGGATAATTAATGCTAAACGAGATGACTTAAGAGACATGTTTACCTTTCTTATAAAAATGCGTTTAGGAAACTTTAATTACCTTTTAAGGCTTAATATTTCTATATCACATCATCTGGTTGACTAAATTCGAATTGCTCTTGAAGGTTATCGGCTCTAGCCAATTTACGTAAACGTTTATTTTCATACATACGTTCGTCAGCCAAGTGAATAAGACTTGTAATATTTTCTGCTTCATACCCATATACTGAGCCTGCACTAGCACCTGCGAATTCAAACCCAGCCAGCCTCATTGAATGTAATGCTTCACTTAATGCAATTTCTATTTTAATTAAATCACCATTCTGACTAATCACTGCAAACTCATCCCCACCGAGGCGATATAACTTCAAACCATCACCCAAACTTTTTTGATAGCACTCACCAAAGCTAGTTAACAATTTATCGCCGCGTGAATGACCATACATGTCATTATAAAATTTCAATCCATCTAAATCGATAAAAGTCAGGCTTCCATATGACGGTAGATTAACCACCGCTTTTACGAGTGCATGCCGATTTGGTAGGCCTGTCAGCGCATCAGAATGTGCCGTTGTCATACTTAGCGCTAATTCTTGTAAAGCCTGATCTTTTTCGCTTTGTAATTGCGAGAATTGGAATGACAATACAAGCGCTAAAAATATCACCTCAATTGAAACACTGATTAAGCCCATGTGCTCAATGTAAAAAGTATATTGGTTATCAATTTTACTGAGAGTAATGGTAATTAAACCCAAAACAAAAAATATACTAATTGCTATTAAATAGCGCTTAGCAGAAGCGTTATGTCGTAAGCTTTCTATAATTGCGGCAGTCAAGCCATAAAATAAAAACATACCTACACCAAAACGTGAAAGCTCAAGTGCCCAGTTTGGATAAACTATTGCCAACCCTACAAATAAACACATTAGGCTGAATAACGCTACCCCAGCCCAATAAAGACGTTTTTTGGTTTCAGGCTTAATCTCTAACAAAGCCATTACAAAAACAACATACGCAATATTGGAAAACAAGATCGGGAAGGTACCCCAATACAAAGAATGCACAGCAAATACATCGGCCAGTACAAGTAAAGTGGCACTATTAAATAAAAAATTACCTAAAATAAAACTTGCATACATACCTTCTGCCAAGCGGTTACGTATTGAAGCAAGCACGGCGTAGTAAATTCCCAGACCAAAAAAAATACCTAAACTAATGAGTGTAAGTGTAGTGCTGTATTTAATTGCCTGCTGATAATGACTACGGTCATCAATGTAGGGTTCTGGAATCGCCAAAAAACTTGAGGAGATGAGTTCAGTAACAAGTTGATAATCACCTTTTTCAAGATGAATCTCGCGACCATGGCGTAGAAAAAATGGATTTAAGGTTTCATTTTCAATACCGCCATCCAAAGTGGCTAATAGTTGATTTTGTTGGTTATAGATGCGGTGTCTAAATTGCGCGATAGTGCTCGTATTTTTAAAATCAATGACGAACTCATCTGAATTGGAAATCTTAAAGTGGGCTATATAGACAAAATGACCGCCCGTCTTAGCGATACTCTCGACGACTTGCAGATTTTTTTCTTGCAATGGACTATCTAGAAAATCTTCTTTAGGTCCAGATTCAGCATACGAATGCACTGAATACCAAGTGCCGTTAAGGTTTTGCGGGGAAGCTTCAACAATACTTATGGATAAACATAGTACAAAAAAAATCAAAATAAATTTGATTGAATGTATCCAGTTGAATCTATTGGTTGAATTGTTCAATTTTTTATTTAGGTAACAAACCCGAACTACTATAAATGAAATAATGCGCCTTGCATAGCAGGCTCATTAGATCTGATGTAGCATAGAGATATTAACTTCTAAAAACACCTGCTTATTAAAGTCAAGATTATGAAAAATTTGAATAAATACAGCGTTAATCCTAAAAATTTTAATCTGGCAGCTTACCGAACTGACGATAGAAGCGAACGTTCTGAAAGTAAAGAACAGGATTCTTATGAGTTAACAAGGCTAGCTATAGAAATCAATGCGCTACAGGATATTTTGCAAGCAGAAAATAAACGCAAAGTATTGTTGGTATTACAAGGCATGGACGCGAGTGGTAAAGATGGCACCGTGCGCCATGTATTTAGCGAATGTGATCCCCTTGGTATACGTTTAGCAAGTTTTAAAGGACCAAGTCCGGATGAGCTTGCGCACGATTATTTATGGCGTGTACACCAGCAAGTACCTAGAGCAGGTGAGTTAGTGATTTTCAACCGCAGCCACTATGAAGATGTATTGATTGTGAAAGTGCATGATTGGATTGATAACGCTGAATGTAAACGTCGCTATGCACAAATCAATGATTTTGAGCGTCACCTCACTGAAACCGGAACGATTATTATTAAATGCTTTTTGTATATTTCTAAAGAAGAACAAAAAATACGCCTGCAAGAACGCTTAAACGATCCAACTAAAACCTGGAAATTCAATCCAAACGACTTAAAAGAGCGTGCATTGTGGCCAAAATATATGCAGGCCTATGAAAACGCGCTTAAAGCCACCTCTACAGAATACGCACCGTGGTATATCGTACCTGCTGATTCCAAGACCAATCGTAATCTGCTGATTTCCAGGCTTTTACTGAATACACTTAAAAATCTAAAATTAAAGTATCCAGTTGTACCAGCAGATTACAAAACGATTGTCATTGAAGATTAATGCAGCCTAATAGTGCCTGCGTTCACCAGTTGTTTAGCTAAAGTTTCGCCTATTGCAGCGCTGGTACTTGCACCGATACGTTTTGCAATGCGACTGGCTAAGTCATCCTGATAAGTAAAGTCTACAATTTCATCCTGCTTAATCACTTCTCGTGCAACATAGTCTGCACTTCCGATGGCATCTGCAAGACCGATTTTGATGCTTTGCTCACCGCTCCAGAACAAACCGCTAAATGTTTCAGAGCTCTCTTTTAAACGTGAACCACGACCATCGCGGACAACCGTTTTAAATTGCTCATGAATTTCATTGAGCATATTTTGTGCTAAAGCCTCATGTTTAGGGTTAAGCGGGGAGAATGGGTCTAACATTGCTTTGTTCTCTCCTGACGTCATCAATCGGCGCTCCACCCCAACTTTTTTCATCACTTCTGTAAAACCGTAGCCGTCCATCAACACGCCAATAGAACCGACGATACTCGCTTTGTCCACATAAATCTTATCGGCTGCAACGGCAATATAATAGCCGCCAG
>DASQFK010000203.1:0-14352 GCA_035633175.1 Methylotenera sp. | reverse complement strand
TGCGACGTTCCCCGAGATTGCGAAGTTCCACCATGAGCTTGTGAAACTCAGTTTTCGCTTCCATCCGCGTGTTATTTCGAATGTCAACGAAATGTGCGAATAAAACGTCGGCAGTATTGAGTCTCTTGCCGTACTCAAGGTCGTTTGTGAGAATTTGAACAACACTTTCGTCTATGTCAGACGACATGAGTACGAGCAAGTTATTTAGCGCATCTTCAATGTGCTGAAAGCCGACAATGAATCGCCCAAGTTGGTGGTAAGCAGTAGGAGTATTCATTGATGGGCTTAATTCTAAATAGCACTAAAGCTTAAGTTTGAGCTTAAGACGACGCCACATTTGGCACAGCACGTTGCCGTCCAGCTTGTAATGTTTATGTAGTGCCTGTTTCACTTCCCAGCTTGCTGTCATGCCTGCTGGAAACGTGACCAAGTCACCTTTGCCAAACGTCACCGGTGCGCCGCCCGCTGGAGTAATTACGCATTCTCCGTCTAAAATATAAGCGATTTCCTGTTCAGGAAAGGTCCATGGAAATACTGAAACCTCTTTCTGCCAAGTTGGCCATTTGCTCACCCCTAATGTTTCTAAACGGCTTTGGGTAGGATTCTTTTCAACAGTGATTTTATTGACAATAATTTGGCTCATGCGAATCTCTTTAATAGTTAAGATGCGCTATTTTAACGTATAGCCGCCTAATTATTATTGTAATCAGCATACAGTAGTAAAATAGATGCTTCGAGTGACCACCTTAATTTTATATGCGCGTGAATTTAGAGCAGGCTATCAGTAAGCTGAAAAACGGTGGGGTCGTAGCGATCCCCACCGAAACTGTATACGGCTTGGCTGCGGATGCTACCAATGAAAATGCACTTCTTCAAATTTATGCTATTAAAAAACGCCCCGCTAATAATCCATTGATTGTACATATTGCCGATATTAGCCATGTAGAGAATTGGGTAACCGAGTTCCCACCACTGGCATGTAAGCTGGCTGAAGCATTCTGGCCTGGGCCTTTAACGCTGGTTTTGCCTGCAAAAGCCAGTGTTTCTAATATCGTGAGAGCAGGCGAACCTACAGTCGCTTTGCGTGTGCCGAGCCATCCAATGGCGTTGCAGCTACTTAAATTAAGTGGCTTAGGGCTAGCAGCACCTTCTGCCAATAAATATACCCAATTAAGCCCAACCACTGCGGCACATGTGCAAGCGGGGCTCGGCGATGAAATTGCCGTATTGGACGGTGGCGCATGTGAGGTAGGCATCGAATCTACTATTGTGAGTGTCCTGGATAACGATTGGCGCTTACTCAGGCATGGCATGATTACAGAGGCAGAAATCGTTGCGCTTACAGGTAAGCCGGCATTGGCTAGTCAAGTTAACCTACCCAAAGCGCCTGGCCAACATTTGTTGCATTACTCGCCTCATACGCCATTGCAGCTATTTAGTGATAGAGCCCAGCTTATTGATGCGTGTAAAACCTTAACCCAACAGAATTTGAAATGCGCTGCATTATTGGTTGGGGAAGGTGATTTACCTAATTGCAAGGTGATTCAGTTTCCCACTCAGCCTGAGCAAGTGGCCGAGCAATTGTATAGTGCGTTACATACCCTGGATGATTTGAAGTTGAATTGCTTATTGGTAGAGCTACCGCCCAATAATCCAACGTGGGCGGCGATATATGATAGATTAAGCCGTGCAGGGCATGCCAAAGCAAGCCATGCAAAGCAATAAGCTATATTTTTGGTTGCCGCATACGTCATACACTGGCAGAATGAGATTCTAAATTTTTATCATACAGGCAAGAAAAATGACCATTAAACTAACCCCACTGTTGTGCATGCTAATGATACTTTCTGTGCTGCCATCATGTCGAACGATAGGTATCACTAATCCTTTTGGTTCTGGAAATGTTGAGCAATCACGCATCCCAGCCAACGCTACGGGTTATCTGTGTGAAGGCAATAAGCAATTTTATGTACGCATGCTAAGCAATGGCGATGCTTGGCTTATTTACCCTGACCATGAAGTGAATCTAACTAAATCTAGCGATAACAATAATCGTTTTACCAGTGGCGCGATTACACTATTAATTAACGGTGCTGAAACCACGTTGAATGACGGTGAAAAAATTGCTTACACTGCCTGTAAACCGCAAGTTAAAAAGTAATTAACTTGTCTGTTGATTATTTGATTTAAGGCTTGCTGTGGCCATTAAAAAAGCGTAACTTTATCTATAGAAAAATGTATTAACTATGGAGTAAGCCATGGATAATAAGTATGGATTAGGTAGTGCAAAAGTTGCGACAGAGCATCACGAAACGCATCATAAAGCTGAGGTATTGCACGCTATAAATTGCAAATTTTGTGGCAGTGCAAGCTTGGTGTTAAGCCCGAGTATGCATGATCACTGCTGTACCGATTGTGGTAAATGGCAAAATGATATTCTGCAAGGTTACTCTACAGGTAGAAGTAGCGACTATTAATTCAAGGTTTTATTTTGCTGACGTTTTTAGTGCTTCGTCTAGTGAGTTTTCCAACTCAGGATAAACTTCTTTTAACGTTAAGCGAATTTTATCAACTTCAGCTTCCCGGCCTTGTTGATGGGCCATTACCGCAAGTGCCTGTAAGCTAGCAGGGTGATTGGCATGTAGCGATAATGCGGTTTGAAAGTCTTTACTTGCCTCAGCGCTATCGCCTAATTGCTGAGCCGCCATGCCCAGGTAATACCAAGCTTCTGCGCTTTTAGGTTCTTTTGCTGTCCAGTTGGTCGCAACTTTTTGTACGTCTTGCCAGCGCCCATTTTGAAACGGCAGCACAATTTGCATAAAAAATGGGCGGCCTTCTTCAGGGGCATCCCAGAAAGGCAAGTCATGTGACGCACTAAATTTAACCTCAGGCGTTTGCAGTAAATCTTTTACCCACTTTACCGACATATTATAAAAGTAAGCCTTTTGACCTGGACTTTTAAAGGTGCTAATGCCAACTAGCTTGCCTTCGTAATCAAATATGGGGCTGCCACTGGCGCCAATCGCAAAAGCTGCCTCAGTACGTATTACCTCGCTATCATCCATCGCATACAACGCTTTAATCGTACTTAACGCCACATAGGGTGCAGGTGTGTCACTAGGCATAGAAATAGAGATGATTGGTTGTTCGTAAGTCAGTGATGTGGCTTCGCCCATTGTTACAGGTTTTAAATTCGCCCATTCAAAGCGCAATATACAAACATCATGCTTCCAATCGGTTTGCACTGCTACTGGCGCGAATTCTTCACCCCATTTTGCTACACTAATACCGCTAGAGTTTTCAATGACATGGCAATTAGTGACTACGTGATCTTTAGTGATGGCTACGCCTGTACCAAATCCATGACCACCAGATTTAGTCGCGACGCTTACTTTTACTAATGACTCTTTTAATTTATAAATAAATGCATCGGTAGGTTCAGGCAAAGTTGCCGCGTTTGCATTGAATGCCATCGTCCCAGTAGAAACTGCACAGCTAAGAAAAACTGCATGAGAGATGGATATTTTCATTGGATAAGCATGCCGCTTTAATGATGTTTAATGAATTTAATCTAAAAGTTGCAACTAATATCAAAAAATAAATAAATATTTACATAAGTTTTAACAACTTAATTGCCTAAAAGTTCTATAATCTTGCCTACAAAAACTCCCTTTCCATTAAACAACTCCAAAAGAGAAGATAAATGAGCACAAAAAATGCTGATATTGGCCTAGTTGGCCTAGCTGTTATGGGGCAAAATCTTGCCTTGAATATTGCCGATCACGGCTACACCATTGCGGTTTACAACCGTGATTCTAAAAAAATGGTGAACTTTATTGAAGAATGCAAAAAAAATGAGCCGTCACACGAAAATGTAGTGGGTCATGCTGATTTAGCTTCTTTCGTATTAAGTATCAAACGCCCACGTAAAATTATTTTATTAGTTAAAGCTGGTAGCGCGACAGACGTAACTATCAATGCATTGTTACCTTTCTTAGAGGAAGGCGACATTATTATTGACGGCGGCAACTCATTGTGGACAGACACGATTCGCCGAGAAAAAGAATTAGTAGCTAAAGGTATCGAATTTATCGGTTCCGGTGTATCTGGCGGTGAAACTGGAGCACGTTTCGGCCCTTCATTGATGCCTTCAGGTACACGTAGAGCATGGGCTAGCTTAGAGCCAATCTGGCGTGACATTGCTGCTAAAGTAGACGCTGTAACGGGTGAGCCATTAGAAGGCGGTGCCCCAGGCAAGCCAATTGTTGGCGGTTTTTCATGTGCTGAGTATATTGGTCCAGACGGTGCCGGTCACTATGTAAAAATGGTGCATAACGGTATTGAATACATCGACATGCAGTTGATTTGCGAAGCGTACTGGTTGATGAAAAATTTACTAGGTATGCCAGCAGACGAAATCGGTAAAGTATTTGCTGAGTGGAATAAAGGTGAGTTATCAAGTTTCTTAATTGAGATTACTGCTGACATTCTGCAACAAAAAGACCCTGTGACTAAAGGCTTCCTGGTAGACCAAGTTTTAGATACTGCAGGTCAAAAAGGTACTGGTCAATGGACAGCAGCCAACGCGCTTGAGTTAGGCGCACCGGCCAATGCAATTGCAGCAGCAGTGTATGCACGTGCACTTTCAAGCTTAAAAGAAGAGCGTGTTGAAGCTAGCAAAATCTTAAAAGGTCCAGTGCTTGTTAAAGAAACAGATAAAAAAGCGATTATCGAAGCGATTAAAAACGCGTTGTACTGCTCAAAAATCTGTGCTTATGCACAAGGCTTCCAATTAATGGATAAAGCGCAAGTGGCTTACAACTGGAAACTTAACTTCGGCGAGCTTGCCCAAATCTGGCGTGGTGGTTGCATCATCCGCGCACGTTTCTTGCAAAAAATCACTGATGCTTATGCATTGAATTCACGTTTGAAAAACTTGATGTTAGATCCATATTTCACGAACTCTATGAATGAAGGTCAAGCAGGCTGGCGTAAAGTGATTGCCTTGGCAGTCACTAACGGTATTCCAGCACAAGGTTTTGCGGCTGCTTTAGCCTATTATGATGGTTACCGTAGTGCAGACTTACCAGCGAACTTATTACAAGCTCAGCGTGACTTCTTTGGCGCACATACTTATGAGCGTAAAGATCAGCCACGTGGTCAGTTCTACCATTTGGATTGGCCAGAAGCGGGTCGTCCACAGTTAGAAGTTTAACTTTACTTAAAAAGTATCGTGTTGTAAAAAAGGGCAGAATTTCTGCCCTTTTTTTTATTGCTTGAAATGATTAATGATTATTGACTTAGCACCCTGCTAAACAGGTTCAAAGCAAGTTGATAACCTAGCATCGCTGTTTGTGGGTCGTAACGCTCGCCTTCATCACGCATAAACGCATGCTGCGCATTGAATTCATGCCAAGTGAATGTCAAGTTAGCATCGGTCATTTTTTTGTATACCTCCATACGGCCAGCAGTTGGAATGTGGGTATCTTGTTTGCCCCAAATCATTAACATTTCGCCTGAAATATCACTTAAACGCTCCATGCTATGTTGACCTGTCTGGTTTGGAATAATCTGCGTATGTAGATCGGTCGCATAAAAACAAGCCGTGCCTTTTACTTCTGGCTGCAGTGCGGCACGAAACGCTAAATGGCCGCCTATGCAAAAGCCCATTGCGCCGATATTGCCGTTGTACCAGGCTTGCTGCTTGATAAAAGCAATTGCCGCGGCATTGTCGGTATCGTAGCCTTGCACATCTTTTGCCGCTTTGTCCGCATTGCCTTTATCGCGACCAGCATCGTCGTAACCTAATACCGTCCCAATTGGATTCAGTTCATGAAAAACTTCAGGCACTAACACGGCATAGCCATGGCTTGCCATGATCTTTGCTGCGCGTTCGATGGGGCCAGTTTGCTGAAAAATCTCTGAATAAAACAGAATGGCGGGATATTTATATTCACCTACAGGACGGTGAATATAAGTACGCATAGTGCCGGTAGGCGTGTGGATGTCTGCAATGTGACTTTGAACGTTCATGACTTTATTAGCTTTCCAAGATTAAATTTATTTAGGTATTTATAATTTTAGATATTGTACAACGGAGGCAGTATTTTTTAACGGTTCGAAATATTCATCGCGATTATATTGTAGTGACTAATCCGACAAAGAACTTTATGCAGGCTATTGCCTCAATGTTTAATAGCGAGTAAAACTATCTGAATTGATTTAGGAAATATATGCCTCAATTAAGCCATAAAACTTTATTAATCGCATTGGTTTTACCGCTCCAGTTAGTAGCAGTAAGGCTGGCATATGCACAGGCACCTAAGCCGGAGTTCGTTCTTGCATTGAGTCATTCCATAGCAAAAGTGCATATTGAAGATAAAAATGGTCAGCATGGCATTGGTTCCGGGGTAGTCGTTGCGGTGAACCATGTGGCAACTAATTGTCATGTGATTGCGAATGCACGTGGTGTGGCCGTGAACAAACTGGGTAACAGTTATGCGCCTATCGCCCTTAAGGCGGATTGGCGACATGATTTATGTATATTGAAATTTGATGACCTACCGCTCACGCCCTTCCCGTATGGCGTAAGTGCCAACCTTCAATATGAGCAGCATATATTAGCACTCGGCTATTCCGGCAATTCGCCCAGACCTGTGGAATCGTTCGGAACAGTAAAAGCCTTGATACCGCTTGATGATAGCAATTTAATACGTACCACAGCAGGCTTTAGAATGGGTGCCAGTGGCGGCGCTTTGCTGGATTATGAGGGTAATTTGGTTGGATTTACCACCTTTAAAAGCCCAGGGAGAAATGGTTACTACTACAGTTTGCCGGTGGAATGGGTTAAAAAATTACTTGAGCAGCCAGATATTGCGCTAACCACGCAAACTGAACAACCTTTTTGGGATGTGCCAGAAAAAGACCGTCCATTTTTCATGCAGGTTGTGCAGCCTTTACAAACAGAAGCTTGGAGCACATTAGAGCTCATTTCAAAGGCTTGGACCAATGTCGAGAAAGATAATCCTGAAGCTTGGCTGTATTTGGGTATGGCACAACAGGGTTTGTTAGAGTTTGAAAAAGCAAAACAAACCTACAATAAAGTGCTGGCACTTGCACCAAAACATTCCAGTGCTTTTTATCAATTAGGTGTGATTGCAATGGCACAAGGCGATAAGCTTGAAGCCGCCAACATAGGCAAAAAGTTGGAGTCTATAGATCCAGATTTTGCTGAAGACTACAATATTGATGTAGGATTAGTGCCTAAACCAGAACCTTAAAGAAGACTGTGCACTTAACAAGCGTAAGAATTTGGAAGTTAAGTGCTACGTGTTCAGTGCATCGGCAAAATGATGATTTACATCGCGATGCCCCGCTTCATCCTCGCGTACAACAACAATCACATCGCGGAGTGTAGCGTCAGGACTGAGCTGCCAATAATCAATCGCTAATTGCGGCGCAGCTACATTTTCATACTTGCCGCTATCTACACCTGCTAAATATTCGGTATAGCTAATCACCGCTTCTTCTTCAAAATAACCGACTAAGCGGTGCGCAGTTTTTGCTGAAATCATATACAGCAGAAAAAATAAATTGTAGAACACGCCTTGTACGATGACAATTAACATCCGCTCTAACCAACTGGGCTGGGCAATTTCAATAAATGTCATCAAATGCATGCGTTCATTCTCGGCTTCGTCCAATAGTTTACGTATCCACCCATGATCCGACTGCATGCGTCGCAATGCTCTTAGATGCTGTAATGCACCACCCACCATGCCTGGTACCGCAGCTATGGTTTCCAACACTACTGCCCTGTGACCGTAGCGATGCGCGAAAAAAGTGTCGGCAAAAAAGCGTAATGCCTTGGTAATGGCTAAAGCTACGCGATCAGAAAAGTCTTGTGGAGTGTGGTGCAACTGAACAGCTGCATGGATTTCTGTCATATTAGACATAGCAAACACTCAATGTAAATATTGATAAGTAATAACAGCTTAACCCGTTTTTAGCTGATAATTTATCAGCGATTAAAATAATCTACATAAAGCTTAATTTAGTTTAAACACAATCACCATAAGCTGCTAACAGTCGTGCTAAATTATTTTCTTTTTTTGCTTTTAAAATAGCAGGTTTTTGCGTTGCAGTTTTTGAGCCAAAGGCTGAAACCTTAGCTTGCTCATGGGGTGAAGTCGGTATTGAGTGGGTTAGATGATTCTGTGTAATATCCAGGGTTGGTTCTGAATCAACAATAGTTGAGGGTGAAACTTTACGTGCTGTGGCTTGCATAATATTTTCCTTTTGGGAGTTAAATTCACCGAAATTTTGTCTCGGTTAGAATTGAGAGTAATTCTAGTATAAAAAATTCATAATGAATACCATTAAGATTAAATTAACTAGTGCATTAATTTATTTCCTAAAGTCTTAATGGTGCTCACTTAAACGTGTTAACTTAATTTTGGATGACATTTATATATTTGGAATAAATTATATTTAAATGAGATAGCGTTTGCTAAACACCCTAGTATTTTCGTAAAATGATGTTTTAGAATGAATTTATTTCATGTATTCATTTCATTTTGTTCGTACTTTAACTTCTTGGCTTAATATCACACCATGCAACGCACCATACAATTGACTATTAATGGTAAACCACGTAATTTTGATGCTGAAATTTTCAGCGTGGCGAGTTTGGTCACAATGCTTGATTTAGAAGGAAAACGGTTAGCGATTGAATGCAATGGTGAAATTGTACCGCGTAGCCAGTTTGCACAAACCCAATTGGAAGATGGTGATAAGCTGGAAATTGTCGGTGCCGTCGGTGGTGGTTAATTTAAGTATCACAATAAAGGCCGCGAACTTAGCGCAGGTTTTAGGGATTAAAGGATATACAAGTTGTCAGATTTATTAAAAATTGCAGATAAAACTTATGGGTCTCGCCTCTTAGTAGGGACAGGTAAATATCAAGATTTTGCACAAACACGTGCGGCGATTGATGCCAGCGGTGCGGAAATCATTACTGTCGCTATTCGTCGCACGAATATCGGCCAAACGGCTGGCGAACCATCGCTATTAGATTTTTTACCGCCTGAAGAATTTACTTATTTACCCAATACCGCTGGCTGTTATTCAGCCGATGATGCGGTTCGCACTTTGCGATTGGCCAGAGAACTTTTGGATGGACATAAGCTCGTAAAGCTTGAAGTGCTTGGTGATCCCAATACGTTATATCCAAACATGATAGAAACCATTGCTGCGGCAAAGGTGCTGGTAAAAGATGGTTTTGATGTGATGGTGTATTGCTCAGATGATCCGATTATTGCTAAACAACTAGAAGAAATTGGTTGTTGTGCGGTGATGCCGCTAGCTTCATTGATTGGCTCAGGCATGGGGATTTTAAATCCTTGGAATCTGCAAATCATTATCGCTAATGCCAATATTCCTGTGCTAGTGGATGCAGGCGTGGGAACGGCCTCCGATGCTGCTATCGCAATGGAACTTGGCTGCCAAGGTGTATTAATGAATACAGCGATTGCTGCTGCAAATGACCCAGTGTTAATGGCCGGTGCCATGAAAAAAGCAGTTGAAGCGGGTCGTGATGCTTATCTGGCTGGCCGCATGCCTAAAAAACTGTATTCTGCTAGCCCTAGCTCACCCAGTGCCGGTTTGATTGCGACGGTTTGATTTTGACAACTTTTAAAGCCTCATTATGAGTAGCGATAAACATTATGAATGTACCGTAACGGTAGAAGTGACTTTTATTGCTGAGCAATCAGACGTGGCGCGTAATAGTTATGCATTTGCCTACCACGTAAAAATTACGAATACAGGTAGCATTGCTGCACAGTTGATTAGCCGTCACTGGTTAATTACCGAGGCTAATGGGGAGCAGCAGGAGGTTAAAGGCTTGGGCGTGGTTGGTGAGCAACCATTACTAAATCCGAATGAACATTTTGAATATACCAGCGGTACCGTTATCAATTCACCCATGGGTGAAATGCACGGTACCTACCAAATGGTCGCTGAGGATGGCACGCGATTTGAAGCGGTCATTCAACCTTTTGCGCTTAGTATGCCCAGAACTTTGCATTAGAAATTTACGATTTCTTTGGCATTAACAATCCTGCATTCAATACTGCTTAATAGGCGATGATAAAAAATTGATGAAAAAAATAGCAATATTCTCTTTAGTGATATTGATGATGAGCGCACTTAGTTCATGTGCGAATAAAAGGCTTAAATCCGATGCACCCACAGCATCAGCGACATCAAAACAAAAGTGCGACTGTGCAAATGTCAAAAATGCTGAGCCAAAAACTGTCGAACCTAAAGCTGTCGAACCTAAAGCTGTCGATTTAAAAGCAGAACTTAAGATCGCAGATTATGGGCTATTAAAACCTGCGCAGTGGGAAGAAGTGGATGGCTTGACGAGTAGTAATGCAGGCTCAAACACAAACCTTAATAGTGTAAGTTTTGCATGGCCAGCGTGGATGCTGAGTTGCACTACTTTAGTGAATAAACCTATGTGGAAAAGTGCTTGTAATGCAGCCACGCTACTTAACAGCCAAACTGCCAATAAGCCGACTGATGAAGCGGTGCTCGCTTATTTCAAACAGAATTTTTCCGTGTATAAAACTACTAATATTGATGGCACTGATACAGGTATGATTACCGGTTATTATGAACCGCTGTTAAAAGGCAGCCGTACTAAATCCGCGAAATATCCAAATCCTTTATATCAAACGCCCAATGATTTGATTACGGTAGAGTTAGATAACATCTACCCCGAACTTAAATTTAAGCGGTTACGCGGAAAATTAGTCGGCAATAAATTAGTCCCTTACTACAGCCGAGCCGAAATCGAAGGCGAAACCTCGCCCATTAAAGGGCGTGAGTTTATTTATATTGATGACATCATTGATGTTTTTTTCCTGCATATTCAAGGATCTGGCTTAGTGCAGTTGGAAAATGGCGAGCAGGTTCATGTTGGGTATGCTGATCAAAACGGTCAAGCGTACAACTCTATCGGCCGTTTACTTATTGAGCGAGGCGAGCTCAATGCTTCTAATGCCTCCATGCAGGGCATTAAAAATTGGGCGCGAAATAACCCGACTAAATTAAAAGATTTACTGAATAGCAATCCAAGTTATGTATTCTTCAGAGAGCTTCCTGCTGGCCTGCCGGGCCCTTTGGGCGCGCTTGGCGTACCTGTATTAGGTGAGCGTAGCGTGGCGATTGATGCGAAATACATACCACTCGGCGCGCCGGTATTTCTATCGACCACTGAACCGAATAGTGCAAAACCTTTAAAACGATTAATGATGGCGCAGGATACTGGCGGTGCGATTAAAGGTGGCGTACGGGCAGATTTCTTTTGGGGTTCAGGATTTGAGGCGGGTGCAAAAGCGGGTGCGATGAAGCAAAGCGGAAAAATCTGGGTATTCTTACCGAAAGAATTTGTACTGCCACAATAATTAATAATCCATAATTTTAATCTGCGTTATTAAAAATTTAGGCAATTAAAAAGGGTGCTTTAAGCACCCTTTTGATTATATATCTGAAGTTTTACGTTCAAATTAATAATTTAAATTACTTGTTCATTACGTACATTGTAACTTCAAAACCGAAACGCATTTCAGTAGCAGCTGGTGTAGTCCACATAATAATTCTCCTGTTAGGTTAAATTCGTATCGCATTTGCTTAGAAGCATTTACGTGAGATATATAGTACGGCTAATCAAAAATTACAACATGATGCCAGTCATTAAAGAACACTAATGAAAATCATTAGATATGACTTCTTGATTTATGTTTACTAAGTTCATTTTCTAAATCTTTTAATTAATTTCTTCATACCTTTTCGACCAATTTTTCTTTTTAATTCAACTTTAAAGTCATATAAATAAAAAGCTAATTTATATTTAAACGTGAATTTTTGACCTAGACTGCCTAAATACAAGCCCATTAAACGCTCACGACCAGCCCAGTGTAGTTTATTACAAATACGCGTTAAGTCTGCCAGGCGCTCACGCATGGTAATGGCATGATTAAAAAACCGTGCTCTTGCAGTGTCTATTAAAGAAAAGTGTAATAAGTTATTCGGCTGCATTTGTACGAGCACATTGCCGCCTGATAAATCTCTAAAGAATACGCCGCTACCATGCAAGTAAAGCAAATATTGCGAAAATTGTAAGTACATTTCTTCTGAACTAATTGCCCAATTATTGTTGGCATTTGAATATATTTTATTACCTTTGGCAAAATTGATAAAAATCTCACCGACGGAGCAGTCTGCATTTACAAAATCGCAGATATAAAAATTTTGTTTTAATGTAGAGTCACCTTGTTTCTCAAAAAATGCGACTGGCTGAGCGGAATCAATACCACGTCTTAATAACTCAACGGCACCATTCCAGCTGCGTTTGGCTTTGCTAGGCTTAAAACGGTCAAACAATGCTTTGTGCGGATACATTTTTATCGGCTGTTTAATCGTGATTTTTTGTTCTGGGTTGCGTGGGTCCGGTATTGCCCAAATGGCATTACGAGCATGGCGGAGCGCATTTTCTTTAATTGGGCTGATCAACTTTTCGGGGTGAAGCTGGTGGGCTAATAGCATTGCTTCATCTGTGTTTTTTGCAAGTATTAAACCAAACCAGCCTTGTTGCTGAAAAGGGTAGTAATTTAAATGCTCAATGTGGGCATGAATCGCTAGATTCTTTGTTAGTTGGGGTTGTGTGAGTGTTTGGATAGGATAGTTCTTAGGCCAGCGTAAATAGATTGGCGACTCTGTAATAAGTGCTGGTTTCTCCAGTAACAACTGCCCATCACGATGCATAATTTCAGCACGTTGGATATCATTTTTGTCATAGATATCCGCTAAAACTGCTGTTTTACCGTTGATTGTCCATACCGCATGAATTTCATGTTGTTCAGTTTGAAAGTGATGAACTTCCAAACCATTCGCAGTGGCGAGTGTAGCTAGATAGCGCGCGCCTTGAATGACTTTGGCCACTGTTTTAATTGCATGAAAACTGGCATGAGCTTTGAAGTTAGCGATTTCACCATCCACGCTGGCATAGTGCGTTACACGTTCAAGCGCAGGGTATTCTTCATCTTTTAAACCGTCATCAATTAAACCTTCCCGATGACAGATAAATGCCCCCCAGAATGCTTGATCAAAGCTGTTAGAAGTTGCAGTTAGCATCATGTACCTTGCGGCGTAATCGGCTTGTTTTTGTTCACCATGCGGCAATATGCGTTGAATGCGATATATCGCCCAGAAGGCCACCGGGGAAATCAGTTTGTTAACACCAAAATCAGTGGTAATTTTTTTAAGCAAACGTGCTTTTTTAATGAGATTTACTTTGAAAATGGTCGCCCACCGATACTTAAAAACGCGGTGATCAAAACGCTCAGGTTCTTGTACGCGCTCACTAAACAGGTTGTTGGTATGTACATCAGGCAGTTGATTTTTTGCCTTTAATATTTTTAAAATACCAATGTTATAAACAGGTTCAAAATCGGTTATATTCGGCCCGGCCAGTGTAATGCTTCTACTCTTAAGCGTTTTAAACGCAATATCCCAAGCATGTAAAAACCCTTGGACTGTATAACCAGACCAGCGCTTGCGGTTAATGGTGGTGCCTATTTCAACCCGCGAAATTTGACCGCCAAAACGGTTTAATACTTCTTCAAGAAATGCTTGCCAAGTGGCCTGTTCTGCTGCGTTCTCCATTCTTTTTGCATTTAAAAACGGCTGTACAAGGTGTAAAGTGATATTGAAATTCCGAGCTAACAGCTTTTCTAAAAACCGAGCATGGAAATCATTTGTGTCGCCATAAGTTAAGTCCAGGCGCACTTCTTTTATACCTAAATCATCAAGTTGTGTGATGACATAATCATCAATTTTTTCATCCACGGCCGAGGTCACGCACACGCCAATAAAGTCATTTGGTACAGTATGACCAGTGACTGGTAGGTGACCTTGCTTGATAAAAAGCTTGCCGCTCAAAATATAGGACAAGCCCATCCGAATGATGGGCCATGTCAGCATGCTGGGTTGTTGATTGGCTTGATTAGCCGTTAAAATTTTAATAATACTCATGGCTTTTAATTAAAACAGGCAATAAAAATTAAGGCAGACGATAACGTTGCTCGTTATATAGTAAGTTAGGTAACAAAGAGTTTGCTAGTGCGCGTTGCTCCATGGCCTTAGCTTCAGCTAGTGCTTTTGGGTTTTGAGGAGGAGTTACTTCAGTTAGCTTTTTGCGTTTTACGTCATATAGACCATGTGCAGGTACTTTGCCTGCGCGTAGCACGACGACTTTTTTACCCGCTTCACTCTCTTCCATCCAAG
>DASQFK010000202.1:0-3734 GCA_035633175.1 Methylotenera sp. | reverse complement strand
CATGCAAAACAATATCCACAACTAACAGAAAATGTCGGCAATATTGCTTTGTTAAAACTACTTGCATCACTCAGAATTATTGAAGTGGATGCAGCTGAAAAAGTCGCGTTGGCTTATAGAGGCTATCGAAAAATGCAACATGCGCTTAAGTTGCAAGGGGTCATGCAAACTAGGGTGGAAGTTGCTTTAGTATCAACGCATGTGATTGCAGTAACAACTTTATGGAAACAGATTTTTAATTAACAATCAGTAGGGCGTATTAGTGCAGCGTAATACGCCGAAAAGAGAAGTGATTTATACGGCGCAATGCCTTGCAGTTATTGCGCCCTACGCGGGCTACGCGAGATGTAGGTTCTGGTTGTTTAGCGGGTTAGGTAGTCTATGCATGGCTTCCCTTTTTAATTCTTCGTTGACCGAGTAAGCCAATTTTTACATATATATTTGGCGCTTCGTGAGTCTGAATTGCATTGAGAATTTGCTCGCGATATTTTTTGTAATACGTTAAGGTAAAATCATCAAATAGAACTATTAGATAGATCAGCCCATCGATCCCTTGAGAGGCTATTTGCGACTGGGCAGATGAAAGTGTGCTGCATAGTTTATCTAAAAATCCATCTGATAGTTGGCTATATAGCGTTCCTGAGAATGCCTGAATACTATCCCAACGTGCGAGCTGTTCTTCGGATATCCCTATCGTTTTAACTTCGCAATTTGCACTAATCCAGTTGAACTTGTATGCAATATCTGGAATGGTCTCGCCTGTCTCTTTAATAATCTTAATATCCGTGCAGCCCTTTCTAGCCAAATATTCGTAGGCAAACGCCTCATTCAATTGATTAAAGAATCCCTGTTTAAGTTGTCCTTTTCTGTGATCTAGAAAGTGCCGCGTAGCCTTTGTCTTGATTTCGACCCATGAGTTTATGTCCAGCCTACGAAGCGCACGATCATATGCAGCGTATTGCGCACGATCCTCGCGAGACGTTTCCCACGTTGTTTCTATGTTTGCAAAGAAGTGATCTGTCGGATGCTCTTCTTTGATTATTGAGATAAGTTCGCGGATTCTGCGCATTGATGCACTTAACGTAAAGTAGATATCATATTGACGGTTTTGAATATGTGAAATATGAATAAAATTTATAATAAATCATATAGTTAATATAGCTTAATGCCAAACCTTGCCATAGGCTTCGAGCAAGCGCTGATGCATCATACTGCCTTCCATGTTTGGTCCTAGCGTGCATAAACCAAAAAACTGCTCTTCACGGTTCAGCAATTTATGCGCTTGTTGCAGGGTTTCTGTCCCGTAAAGAAGGGTTAGATTCGCTTCAAACGCAGCGGTATCTTCTGATTCTGCCATCTCTTTAATTTGCACGATATTTTCAATGCAGCGATAAACTCGGGCGCGTTTATCATTTAACTCACCAAATTGGGCTATCCATGCGCAGCCATTTAGAATTTCATCTGTGTCATTGGCAGCAAGCGCCGCCAACGTTTTAAGTTCACCTGCGCGCAAATCAACCCAAGTAGTGTTTGGGTCTGCGCACAAGCCTATCAATGTGGTAACGGGTAGCTCATCTGCAAGGTCGAGTTCTAGCAAAACTTCTAATAGCTCGCTTGATTCAGTTTCACTTAATTCTGGTAAACGCAGGGCATAAGGACGCACTAAGTTACCCACGGTGTTGTTCTCCCACTGCAGTTCTTCCACTGGGTAGATTTCACTCATGCCAGGTACAAAAATGCGGCAGGCATATACACCTAGGTGCATAAAGTCGGCGATGTACATATCATGACCGCTCGCATGTATTGTATCAACGCACCAGTTGTAATCTTCTTCTGTTGCCGAAGACGTTAATGTAGAGCCTCCAAAGTTCCAGTCTACAAATTCATAATCTGGCGTGCTGCGTAAAAAGTCCCAGCTAATCACGCCGCTGGAATCCACAAAGTGAATTTCTAGGTTTTGCGAGTCGGCGATTTCTTCCATATCAAAACCTGGGGCAACGAAGCCTTTTAAGCTATCCATTGCACGGCCTTGTAGTAACTCGGTGAGTGCGCGTTCTAGCGCTACTTCAAAACGTGGATGTGCTCCAAAGCTTGCAAAGCAGCCTTGGTCTTCTGGGTGCAACAACGTGACGTTCATCACGGGATATTGACCGCCAAGTGAGGCGTCTTTCACCAAAATGCCATAACCTGCAGCACGTAGACCTTTAATACCAGCAGCAATGCGTGGATAGCGATTAAGCACCGCTTCAGGTACGTCCGGCAGGCAAATGCCTTCGCGGATGATTTTGTATTTGATGTCACGCTCAAAAATCTCTGCCAATGCCTGTGTCCGTGCTTCCATCATGGTATTGCCGGCGCTCATGCCGTTGCTCACATATAAATTGCCAATGAGGTTAACTGGAAATAACACGGTTTTATTATCACGTAAGCGTGTGTATGGAATGGCACAAATGCCGCGTTCTGCATTGCCGGAATTCAAGTCAATCAATTGGCTGGCTAATGTAGTGCCTTCCGGATTGTAAAATTTTTGCAACTCAGGGGTTAATAGTTCTTTAGGCCATTTGTCGCCGTTAAGCTTAACCCATTGCTCATTGGGATAATGCACAAACTCTTTATTGGCGATTTTTTCGCCCAAGTAAAAGTGTGTCCAAAAATAATTGGTGCTTAAACGCTCAAAATACTCACCTAGCGCGCTGGCGCGAGCCGCTAACTCAGAGGCACCTTTACCGTTGGTAAAAAGTCGCGGGCAGTCACGGTCAATCACATGCACAGACCAGATATTTTCAATCTCATTCAGCCAAGATTTTTCTACTACATGAATATTTAGCGCTAATAATTTGCCTTGTAGTGTGCTGATAGAGGATTCTAGCGAAGCGTCTTTGCTAGGTATAAATGTTTCATTTATACCTGTT
Organism: Methylotenera sp.; assembly: GCA_035633175.1. Taxonomy (GTDB): domain Bacteria; phylum Pseudomonadota; class Gammaproteobacteria; order Burkholderiales; family Methylophilaceae; genus Methylotenera. The sequence goes on along the minus strand of DASQFK010000202.1, from coordinate 822 downwards.
TGATTGGTGATGGATGTTTCTGCGGTGTTCGACGATACTGTAGTAGACATGATAAAAGCACTTGATTGAAAGACCAACAGAATATCATGTGATTGATAGAACTAGAAAAACGCGCGAGCTTAGCTGCTTATTATTATAAATAACAGGCACTATTCAATGGCGGGTTTACGAGCTCTTTGAAGTAAAGGATTAGTTTTGAATGGTTTAAAAAACAACGCTAAAAAAGCATTTTTTGATACTACTACGCCAATGAGTATTGAAAATATAATACAGGCAAGTAAAGAGATAACGCCTTCCAAGCTTGACATTGGTGCTTTAAAAATAACCTGCATTACATCCTGGTGAATCACACCATGAAAAATCAAAATAAAAAGACTATAGACGCCCATCGATAGAAATACTTTATTGATGTATGCAAGGTTTAGAATGAGTTTTGAGATTGTTAGACCGCAATAAATGCCAATTAACGACGAGGGAATTGAAAAAATAGGGTTATTAATGACCCTTTGAATTAAGTCTATTCTTGCGCCTAAATGGTAGGCTGAAATGTAGATAAACAAGCATCCTAAAAAAAACAGATAATAATTAGGTTTGAATTCAACAATAAACTGTTTAGTGGTGTAACCCAAAATAAAGTAGAAAGAAGTGAGTAGCACTAAATCCAAACTAAAAGGTAAGCCATGTAGTGTTTTATTAACACCAAAAAAACTGACATTTAGATTCAAAAATGCAGCAATGAAATAACTACCAAGTAGTACGAGCACTGACAAAAAAATGCATTTTAAAAACAAACTTTGTTTATCGTAATTAAGTATCTGTAAT
>DASQFK010000201.1:0-3116 GCA_035633175.1 Methylotenera sp. | reverse complement strand
CGACTATTTCAGACTGCGCACTCAGACTACCTATGAGCAACGCTAACGAAACACCAAACCAGATTAACATGATCCAGCCAAACATGACTTGCATAATATTTTCTGGAATTTTGATCCAGCCAATTGCTATGAATGCAACGCTCAAAGTTAAAAATGAAGCTGTTACACCCGCAATTTCAAGCAAAAGACGTGATGCAAATATATCAATCACTTTGACATTACGGTGATACATTAAAGAATAGTTTGACTCGATGGCACCACTGCAGCGTCCTGGCATATTGCGCCAAAGCAACACAGATGAGTAACCAGTCAGTGCAAAAGCTGCAATTGGGATGTTTGAATAATGATGAGCGCCAGCGAACGTCCATAATGCCGTTACGCCTAATGTGAACAACATTGGTTCAAAAAATAGCCACAGAAAACCGATGTTATGGCGGCCATAACGAGTGATAACCTCACGTAGTAGTAATGCACCGATCACTCTAAATTGTATTTTTAGGGAGCGCAAAAGAGAGTTTTTATTGCTCATAAGCTCATCTTTAATCTTGATGTTCGCGCACGCCAGCTATTAGCATAGTCAGCACGCCCCAAATGATTAACCCCAACATTAGTACAGCGAATATGTTACGAATTCTTCGTGGCTCAGTAGCTATATCAGGCAAGCTAGGTTGTACTAAGCGTTCAAGGTATAACTGCTGACGCTGAGCCTCATTTTTTGCAGTAGTTAGTGCACTTAAAGCATATGCTAAATTTTTATCGGCAAACTCTCGTTCCAAATTCAAGCGCTCATAATTAGCAGCTTTGTTGGTTAGAGATGATGTACCAGTACCCGCAACCTTGGCTGTTTCTGCATTGATGGCTTTCTGCAAATATTCAATTCGTACTTTTAATACTGGTATTTGTGGGTTTTCTGGGGCAAGAGATTTTAGCTGCGACAATTGATTATTACTAGCAATCAATTCTTCTTGCAATTTACCCACGGCAAGCAATTGTTGTGCAGATTGTTTTTCAGGGTCTACCACTGAGTTGTTAGAGCGAAATTTAGATACTGATAATGCTGCAGCTTTAGCTTTACGCTCAGCTTCATCCACCTCTTGCTCTGCGTAGTGAACCAGGTCTCGGCGACCACGATCATTGAGTTTGTTTACTAGCTTCTCACTCATGTCTAGTAACTCAACGTTCATTAAGTACGCATCTTTTGCGTTAAAAGCACTTGTTTTTAACACTGTAATGGATGACAAGGTGTCGTATTCAATAGCAATGTATTTTTGATAATACTTATGCAACGCTTCAAAGCTATCATCACCATCAATACCCGCAAACCGGTTGAAAATATCTACTTTAGATTGTGAATAAGCACTTTTTAATTTAAGACTTTCATCAAGCGTATTAAGGGCATCACGCGATGTAATGTAATCGTGCACAGAGTAAGCATCATCTTGAGCTTTTGAAAACCCTGACCCCTGTAAAAATGCACCGACTATACTAGGTTGTGATTGTTTCTGGGGACTTCTGAGTACAAATCGAGATTCAGAAATGAATACATCTGATGCATACAAGCCATAATAAAAAATGGCAATTGTGGTGGGTAAAATAACAGTGAATAAAAATAATTTGTTTATACCAAATATGTTATTTAATAATTTTTTTTTATTACTAGCTTCGGGCAACATATTTGGTTCTTTCATTTATTTTTATGATGTTGCAATCATTAACGCTCAGCTAGACGCAATAATTCCAATATTGAAATAATATTTTTACAACAATAATTAAAATATAGCGAATACTTGTGAGCTATATTTTTTTGCAGTTTACGGATTTGATATTTGTTAGCAGAATAAAACTAAGTTAATTAAACTTGCTTTATGCTTAACTGAACGGAACATGTAAATTTTGTATTTAATACTAAAACCTAAGTTGTTATTTTCTAGCATTATGCCTAGCTTGGCTGTAAAAGTAAATTCTCACACCTCGTTTTCAAAAAGTTTATAGTATCTATTAATAACCTGTTTAATTAACCACTTAAATTCAATTAAAATCTCTATAATTTAAGGCAAAGCACGAAAAATTAATTAGCATCACCGCGGCTATCTTTTTTAAGGGTTATCATTTTTTTAATGATCCTTACTAATGTTAAAATTAACTAATAATGTTTTATTAATAAGGTTTATCTGAAGCATTTTTTTCTTAATATTGTTCGCCTGCCGGTTTGGTTTTTAGCGCTTTTTACAGAGGCAAAATCATTTCAAAGCAATCCTATAATAGCTAATGTGTATTTTAACCGCTTAGGGCTACATACCTTTCGCGTTAAATTGGCTAATAGGTTTGTAGCGTTCCGTCGTTTATTTTTAAGCAAACATGTTTGCAAAACTAAACAATTGGAGTATCAAAAAAATGGATTTACTAAAGGATGTAATTTTTTAGAGGATGCCGAATTTGATGCTTTAAAAAAAGAAGTGTTTGAGTCTACTTGGCTGTTAAGAGAAATGCGCCAAGGCAACACCGTGACTAGGCGTGTTTTTTTAAATGAATTTTCATTGGCGTCTAAATCTCCCAAACTGTACGCATTAATCACAAATCCAGAGTTGTTGTCACAAATACGCTATATAGCTGGGGTGGGCGGGCAGCCTATTTTTTCTATTCAGGCTATATTTAGTAATGCGAATGATGCAAGTGACCCGCAAACAATTCCGCACGCTGATACTTTTCACCCTAACGCGAAAGCTTGGTTTTTTTTAGAAAATGTAGGTGAAAATGATGGCCCATTTGCTTATGTCCGTGGCTCTCACCAATTAACCAATAAGCGCTTGGCTTGGGAAAAGAAACAAAGTCTTTCAGCTAAACATCATCCCATTATTTATCATGCAAGAGGTTCTTTTCGTGCGCTTAAAGATGATTTGCATGAGATGAATTTGCCTAATCCAGAAAAAATAGAGGTGGTAGCAAATACGTTAGTAGTTGCTGATATGTTCGGTTTTCATTGTCGGTCTATTTCGCCTCAAGCCACATGCCGCGTTGAAATTTATGCCACATTAAGACGTACCCCCTTTTTACCTTGGCCAGGTTTGCATCTATTTTCAATTCCGTATTTTAAAACGCGTTCAGGTGATTTGAGT
>DASQFK010000200.1:0-18854 GCA_035633175.1 Methylotenera sp. | reverse complement strand
GGCGAAGCGTTGCCCAGTTGCTATTTCGTGTATCACCGCAGTAGTATGTGGCCACCCGGTAAAAAAGAAATTGCGGGTACGCATGTCTTCTATTTCATGCATTTTGATTAAGTTATCTGCTCGCATCAAACGCATATAGCTGGTTGTATTAATTGCTTCATCATTGCAATCCAGTTGCCCAGTAGAGCTAGCGTCATTGAATGTCCCTGCAAGATCTTTACTAGTGCCGATTTTCAATCCAATAATATTTTCAAATATGCCGATTGCATTCGCAATTTTTTTACGTTCCTGTTCCGGACTCATTTACAGATTATTGCTGTCCGCAAAACAGCTTTTACTTTTCGCCATTCTTCGGGACTAAGGGATACCTGTTTGATTTCAGCACAGCCACCGCCGAAACATATATCAAATCCTTCTAATGCAGGTGTCTGGCGATAGATGCGTGTGATATCTGAAACTGCAGCATCAGCGTTCGATAGGGGAAGTAAGAATAGACTTAACTTTACACTAGCAATAAAAAGCTTAAAGGATAACCGCACCATCTGCTAGCTCGTTTACGTTTTTACCGTTTGCAGGGTAATGCTGTACCAGCAACTCGCTGATTTTTGCAATGCCATATAAAACCCCATCCTCAAATTTTCCGCGCCTGAACATGGTCTCCATCTCTTGGCAGACGCTCTCCCAACCATCTTTCCCTACATGATGGTGAATGCCACGATCCGCCAGCACTTCAAAATCGTGGTCAGCTAAAAGCAAATAGATCAGTACACCATTATTCTGCTCAGTGTCCCACACGCGCAGATTTGAAAAAACTTCAATCGCACGTTTTTTGGCTGATTTTCTTCTGAAAATATCAAACACATGTAAATTTAACTCTACGGCAAAACGAATCTCACCAAAGTGTAGCGCCTCACTTTTGGCGATGGCGGCTTCTATGCGGCACATAGCATCCGCCGAAAAATGCTTTTCAACCGCATTCGGTAAAATGCATAAATGTCTCAATAATCTTTTGAAGAATATTTTGTTAAATTTAGATGACATTCCAATTTTCCCCGCTACCAATCACCAGATGCGCCGCCACCGCCAAAACCACCGCCGCCACCTGAAAATGGATCACTGCCGCCCGATCTTCCGCCGCCAAAACCACCGCCACCAAGACCGCCCAATTGACTTAAGCCAGAGACGCCCGTAAGCGTGATGAAAAAAGCAATGATGCCAAACAGGATAGCAAGCAATAAGCCCCCGCCTAATATCCAAGCAAGTATGCCAATAGCGCCACCGGTAAGTGTGCCGCCAAAAAAATTCCCGAACATCGCGCGCAGTAGGCCGCCTAGTATTAACCCGCCAAATATAAGTATAGGCAGCATTTTTTCAAAGCCTTGCGCGCCTCCAGTTTTAGCCGCTGGCGCAGGTAATTGCTCACCTGACACTAGACCGATTAACACATCAATAGCGTTGTTAATCCCCCCGTAATAGTCGCCCTTTTTAAAGCTGGGCGCCATGATTTCACTGATAATCCGTTTTGCGGTTAAATCAGGGATCGCACCTTCTAAGCCGTAACCTACCTCAATACGCATTTTTCGATCATTTTTTGCGATCAAGATTAATAGGCCATCATCTTGCTTTGCACGCCCTAATTTCCAGGTATCTACAACACGAATCGCAAATTGTGCAATGTCTTCCGGCTGCGTGCTGGGTACAATCAATACGGCAATTTGACTACCTTTTTGTTGCTCAAAAGTAGTTAACTTTGCTTCAAGCTGGCTTTGCTGCTCAGGAGTAAGCGTCTGGGTTAAATCTGTAACGCGATTTTTTAGCGGGGGAACAGAAACGAGCTCGGCATGCGCTGTGGATGATGCCATTACCAGCATCGCACACAACGCGAGCAAGCTCGCTTTTAAGTTAACAAACACCTGGATTCAATACTAGAATGTTAAATAATAGTTATCCGACTATTATTTATCGCCAAATTCTACAGTCGGCGGTTTAGAAATCACTTTTTCATTTTCTACCGTAAACGAAGGTTTAGTTTTATAACCAAACATCATTGCCGTTAGATTTTCCGGGAATGAACGCACTGCCACGTTATAGCCTTTAATCGTTTCGATATAACGGTTACGCGCTACTGTGATGCGGTTCTCAGTACCCTCTAACTGCGCTTGCAAGTCCCTAAAACCTTGGTCTGCTTTTAGGTTAGGATAGTTTTCTGCCACAGCCAATAAACGTGATAATGCTGAAGTCATTTCACCTTGTACAGCTTGAAACTTAGCAAACGCTTCTGGGTCGTTCAACACTTCCGGCGTCACTTGTATGCTTCCCACTTTTGCACGGGCATTGGCAACTTCAGTCAGCACTTCTTTTTCGTGCGAAGCGTACCCTTTCACCACGTTCACCAAGTTAGGCACTAAATCTGCACGGCGCTGATATTGATTGAGCACTTCAGACCAACTCGCTTTTGACTCTTCGTCTAATGATTGAAATTTGTTATAGCCACAACCGGTTAAGTTTAATACCAATAAGGCAGTAAATAGTTTTAAATAAATTTTTTGCATTTTTCTTTCCTTTTGAAATAACCAATATATAAAACGCGTTATATGACTTATCAATAATATTACTTTGAAGATTGTGCTTAAGCTCTAGATTTCAAGTCATGTAGCGCTTCCATTGCTAGGCATAAGTCATCCCATACTTTTGATTTATCTGACGAAGTTTTTAACAAATGCGCCAAATCGTATGTGCTCACTAATGGAATGCCTTGTAGCTTATGCAATTTGCCACGTAAGCTAGTCAAACTTTCTGTTGATTGCAATAGTTGCTGTACTGTAGTTTCCCCCATGGTAATGATTATTTTAGGTTGTGTAGTCGCTAAAACGTCATTAGTCACTGCTAGCGTATTTGTTGGTTTAGCTTTAATACGCATCGCTACTAAAATATTAGAGAACAAAATTGCTTCATCTGACTGCAGCTCATCTGGCAATACAAACAGCCAATCGCCATCTTCACTAGCAATATGGTTGAATTCCTTAATGATTGGTTCGGCTGTATCAAATACCTGTCTATCTGACACTTGCTCTATCGACTCGAAGGATTCAGACTCTGCAACTAAAGGCTGCAAAGATTCATCCGATATTAGTGAAATATCAACTTGCTTCAACTCAACCTGCAATACAGCCTCTGTCGAAATAATGGATTCAGTGACTACAGATACGGTTTGGACTAGCACTGACTCTGTCTCTGGCACTTGTGACTGCGGCGTACGTAACGTCCAAACGGGTAGTAATTCCAACTCACGCAGCATATCTTCACGTGTCATCATGACATCAAGCCCTGAATTAATCTCATAGTGCCAAACCCATTAAAACTGCATCTTCACGGCCTGTGGCTGCCGGATAATAATTACGTCGAATGGCCATTTCATTAAAGCCAATCTTTTCGTATAAAGCAATGGCGGAAATATTGCTTGGACGCACCTCTAAAAACATATTGGCTGCATGATGATTCCTAGCAATCTGCAGCATATGCTCTAATAAAAATCGACCTAAGCCCTGTTTTTGATAGGCCTTTGCAATGCTCAAATTGAGCAGATGCGCTTCATCCAATACCATCATAAGGAGCGCGTAGCCAATAATCCGTTCATCCAGCAGCAATACCCAAGCACTATAGCCTGAATTAAGCGAGTCACTAAAGTTACCGCGCGTCCATGGGTGCGGATAAATTTGTGGCTCAATTTTCATCACTACATCTAAATCGCCCATCTGCATGGGACGAAACTTGTACTGCTCTTTAAGTACGGCACTCATAAACGTAACCCCTGCTCTCGCTCTAAGGTTTTAAGCGCCACGCGATTTCGAATATAAATTGGCATCGCTTCGCTGGCAGATTTAGCCTCACCCCTGGCAAAAATTGGTTGCGCTAATTTAAGTAGTGCACTGGCCGTCGGCAATAGAGCTGGCTGTGAAGATTGTAGCTGCGCATTATAAACAGCGCTTAACTGTTCCGCATAAGTTTGCCAGCCACTGCCGGCACCTACCCAATTATTACCCGTTACCGCAGGTACATCCTCTGGTTTATACAGACCAGGCGCAACAATTGTTTGCCATAGGCTAATATTTTTTTCGTTTACAGTTTTTGCATAAGCCGCGTGATAAACCTCACCCATGCGTGCATCCAAGCAAGCGATGACTTTATCAGCGCCACTCGCCTCTGCTAATGCCAACAAGGTACAAACACCCACCACTGGCAAATTAGCACCAAAGCCCAAGCCTTGCGCTACACCCGCTGCAATACGCACGCCTGTAAAAGAACCCGGGCCCGCGCCAAAGGCAATGCCGTGCAATTCATTTAACTTAATATTCGCCATATCAAGTAAAGCTTGAATTTGCGGCAATATGATTTGCGAATGCGTCTGCCCAGCGTTGACGTCAAATATAAACAGTTCATCACCTTTTAATATGGCCAGCGATAAAAATTCGGTAGAAGTGTCGAGTGCTAATAAATTCACGTTAATATTACTGCTCAATTTAGTCAGGCGCTATTTTGCCACGCATCTGCTTGATTTGCCCACGTTGCAATTTACTTTCTAACCTGCGCTTTTGCGCTCCCCAAGTTGGACGCGTTGCATAACGCGTAGGTTTCACCTGATTTGCAGCATTAACAATTTCATGCAAACGTTGAATCGCATCTTTTTTATTGGCTTCTTGCGTACGATATTGCTGGGCCTTCAATACCAACACGCCCTCATCAGTGATGCGATTGTCCTTTAAGTGCAGTAATTTATCCTTTAGCCAATCACTCAATGATGATGAAGAAATATCAAACCGCAAATGAATCGCACTGGATACTTTATTCACATTCTGACCACCCGCACCTTGCGCGCGGATAGCGGTGAGTTCGTATTCGGTTTCTGATAAAACAATCATAAACGTTAGTAGTGATAACGCAATTGTGCAATGAACAAACTATTCTCTTCGACCTTGTACACAATTCTATGCTCATCATTGATACGCCGAGACCAATAACCACTCAGCGCATGCTTTAGAGGCTCAGGCTTACCAATCCCAGCAAATGGTTCACGCTGAATCTCGCGGATAAGTTTATTGATGCGCTGCAACATTTGCTTATCTTGAAGTTGCCAATACAAATAATCTTCCCAAGCAGGCTCAGCAAACACTAACTTCATTCAGCAAGCGCTCGCTCAGTACCCTTACCGGCGTTAAGCTCAATCACCGCATCCATCAAGCGTTTAGCGTTATTAGGGCTGCGCAGTAAATGTGCAGTTTCTTCCAAAGCCTGATAATCAGCCAGCGACAGCATTACAACAGACTGCTCACGATTACGCGTAATAATCAGCGGCTCATGGTTTTCGCACACACGGTTCATGTTACTAGCAAGTTGCGCACGTGCGGTGGTGTAGGTAATAGCATCCATTTTTGAACCTTTATTTTACAAATATATATGTACCACTTATTGTACATACCTAAAACTAACTTGTCTATTACAGATGAACTAATCGACTACCACTTGCAATATTGCGTAATGATGATGTAGATTTAACTGTGTGCAAATACAAAACGATTTATACACCCTACTTGCTTGCTTAAAACTCGTTGCATAAAAATAATAATATAGGCTGATAAATGGCGAAGAAAGCGAATCAACATTATGTTCCCAAATTTTATTTTAGATTTTTCTCTCAAGATGGTAAAAGAATTTGCGTACTGAATAGAAAGACTGGTAACAGCATAGAACATGCGCCGATTAAGGGACAAGCTTCAAAGAATTATTTCTATGGTGAAGAATCTATTGAAAATGCACTTTCTGAGATTGAAGGTCATTTCAGTGTAGTTTTGCAAGAGTTAAGAAAATCTGTCAGCTTCACCAATTACAGTTATCAAAACCTAATTTTATTCCTGCAAAATTTGATGCTGCAAAAATCTAGGACGATTTCAGCAAGACAAAAAAGTAAGCCTGCAATAGATAGACTAATACAACTACATCTTGAAGTAGCAATTAACAATGATGAAGAAATATCTGATGCAGAAAAGAAAGTTCTCCGAGAGTCACTACCCTATATAAGTGCAGAATCGAAGCAACATCAACTTGTAGAGATGACTATTGCGTTAGAGTGTGCTGAACATTTAACAGATTTATTACCAGTTATTTTACTCAACAAAACCAATCGTCCTTTTATATTCAGTGATGCTCCCGTAGTTTTCTACAACCAGCACCTAAAAAACATAACTTTAAGGGGTGTTCTTGGTACACAAACTCCAGGTTTAATCATCTACTACCCCCTTGACCCAAATATTAGTGTTTTATTAATTGATAGAAGCCGATATGAAATTAAAGGCTTAAGAGATTCAGTAATTACTTTACGGAGACTTGGTGATATTGAATCATTAAACAAGTTACAAATACATAATGCAGCGAATGCAATATTTTTCTCTGATTATAAATATTCTAAATATGTTCATGAACTATGGAGGCAAGAGTTTAAGAAATTTATAAACCATAAAGCAAATGTAGTCGAGGCACCTGGTTTTAATGAACATGAAGAGTCGATTGGTGACATTCTTCACATTTATGAAGAGCAACTTCCGTTTATTCCAAAATTATCATTTTTGAGCTGTAATGAAATAACTGAAGATGAATATCAGTTTTCTCCTAGATTTTAACTAGCGACTAAACAAAAATCTCACGCAAAAAACGCCTGCACTTCCGCAATATCCCTAGTCCGTTTAAAAGGCGGCAAACTTTGCCAGATTTTTTTACCGTATGATTTACCGATTAAACGCGGGTCGCAAATCATGAGCACGCCCCTATCCTTTTCGTCCCGTATTAACCGCCCTGCACCTTGCTTCAGGGTAATCACTGAATACGGCAGCTGGTATTCCATAAATGCGTTTTTGCCTTCGGCATTTAATTTATCGACACGGGCAGATAGCACTGGGTCATCTGGTGGCGCAAATGGCAGCTTGTCGATGATCACGACACTAAGCGCCTCACCGCGTACATCGACACCCTCCCAAAAACTTTGTGAGCCGACTAAAACTGCGTTGCCTAACTTGCGGAAACGGTCTAACAATTCGGTGCGCGAGCTTTCGCCTTGTAACAATAACGGGCTTTCGATGCCATTTTCGATAAAAGCTTCTTTTAATAAGGCGTGAATCTCGCGCATGGCGCGCAAGCTAGTCGATAGCACGAACGCCCTGCCACCACTAGCCTGCAGCACGGGCAATGCCGCTGCAACCACGCTGGCTGTATAGCTAGGACTATTGGGATCTGGCATATCGGGTGGCACATATAATAGCGCCTGCTCTTGGTAATTGAAGGGACTTTCCCAAAAACCAGTATTAGCCGTTTGCAAGCCCATTTGGGCAACGTAATGGCTAAAATCACTTTTAACTGCAAGTGTGGCTGAGGTAAATATCCAAGCCCGTGGCTGCGCGTTCAGTTGTTTACCAAAGCCTTCTGCCACACTCAAAGGCGTGGCGTGTAACTGCACAGAATGCGTAAATACCTCTACCCAGCGAACCAGATTATTATTTTCGGCAGATTGCCAACGGCTGAATAAATCATATAAAGCTTCACTACGTTGCCAGCACTTTTCCAGCAATGGATCACGTGCGGCTTGCGTTTCCAGTACTGCCGATAAAGCTTTTAATTGAGCGTGCATATGATCAAAGGCTGCTTCAAAACCTTTGAGTATTAATGCTTTTTGCACTGGGAAACGCGAACCTTCATAGGCAAAAACCAGCCTGAAATCTTTAGCGGCCTTTTCTAAGGCAGGGATTATCTTGCCTAATTCAATACAATCTTTAGCTAACGTCAAATGCGCGGCCGTGCAGTCGCGTGACAATTCTATTAACTGGCTAGTAGAAACATCTTCACCAAAAAACAGCCCTGCGACATCAGGCAATTGATGCGCTTCATCAAAAATCACCGTATTAGCACTTGGCAAAAGCTCAGCCACGCCTTCGTCACGCAGCATCACATCGGCAAAGAATAAATGGTGATTCACCACCACAACGTCGGCCGCTAACGCTTGTTTACGCGCTTCCATGACAAAGCAGTCTTTGTAAAAACTGCAATCCCCGCCTAAGCAATTATCACGAGTTGAGGTCACGCTTGGCCAAATCGTCGCATTTTCAGGCACTGAATTAAGCTCACTTTTGTCGCCCGTTTTACTATTTTCGACAAAGGTTTTAATGACATGCAAGTATTTGGCATCCTCACGCGATGCAAACCTACCCTCATTTGTCGCGCGTTCAAGATGATAATGACAGACATAATTTGAACGACCTTTAAGCATCGCCACCGTCACAGGCACTTTGAGTGCATCGCGCACATTAGGTAAATCACGGCTGAATAACTGGTCTTGTAGGTTTTTCGTACCAGTCGAAATAATGACTTTGCCGCCACTTAATAATGCAGGCACTAAATAGGCAAAGGTTTTACCTGTGCCAGTACCAGCCTCAGCGACCAGTTGGGTATTGTTTTCAATGGCATCACCTATCGCCAGCGCCATTTCCAGTTGCTGGGTGCGCTCACTGTAGCCTTCAATATTATTGGCTAAAGTACCGTTTTTTTCAAAAACCTGGCGGATGATTTGTTCACTCATAAGGATTGGGATTATCCCACGACTTATTAGTTTTACCGACAAACTAGATGTTAAGTTTGGCATAGCCTAATTGTTGGGCAACTAGCCCTAGTTTGCTTTTTTTACTTATGTTCTTATAATTGCCCAGATGAAGCCCAAGATAAAGCCCAGATGAAAAAAATCCAACCTCATTATTTACTGTGTATGTTGTTAGCTTTAATTAGCACCTCATGTGCGGCAACTGAGCCATTACCTGATACACGAGCTTCAATGCAGGTAAATTCTGCAGGTGATGATAATCCAGAAAACTGGTCAGAGCGTGCGCGCGAAGTATTGGTAAACGCACTTAGCCTGACTGGAGTTCGCTATCAATACGGTGGCAATTCTCCTGAAACTGGTTTTGACTGCAGTGGTTTTGTGCGTTACGTATTTAAACAAGCGACTAGTTTAACCTTACCTCGTAGTGCATTGGCGATAAGCCAATTAGGTACCACTATACCCAAAAATGAGTTGCAACCTGGCGATTTAGTATTTTTCAATACCTTAAAATCCACTTTTTCTCATGTAGGAATCTACTTGGGAAATAACCGTTTTATTCACTCCCCAAGTAGCGGAGGCAAAGTACGGGTTGAAAACATGCAAGACGGTTATTGGGCAAAACGGTTCAATGGCGCTCAGCGAATAGATGAACAAAATACAGAAAAATATGCAGCGCAATTAAAAGGTTCTTCTAAATAAAAAACGGCTATTGAGCCGCTTTTTATTTTATCTTTAAATCAACTAGCTTAAAAACTTAAGCATGAAATTTAGACAAATCACCTGGTTTGCGTAGCATTTTATCCACTTCACCTAAATGTAACTCTTCTTGATAAATCATTTCGCGTGCATATTCTTCAAGCATCACAGAATCGCCTTCTACTAATTTAAGTAAGGCTTTGTAAGCATTTAATGCCGCAGTTTCGTGTGCTAAAGATTCACGTAAAATATCGCCAATATCATGATTATGTGTTTCTAATAACGGACCAATTGATAGCGATGGGTGACCGCCTAAATGGGTGATGATTTCACCGGCTTTATCGGCATGCGTTAATGACTCCGCCGCCTGACCGCGCAACCATGACACGATAGGAATACGGTTATAACCGAATACCATCAAGGCATAATGCGTATAACGTACAACACCTGCCAATTCGAATTCTAAAATTGTATTAAGCGCCTTAACTACAGGGCTTTGTGTACCGTGATTATCTGCCATTTTGTGCTCCTATTTTTTTAAACTACTACGAGAGCTTAATTAAGTTCAAAGCTCAATGAAGCGCAGTGTAAACCAAACAAAAAAAATTTTCAGAATTGCAAATAGTTCGCATTGTCACTATCAACGCGATTAAGTTAAAGATTTTTAATATTAAGATTTTTTATTTATTTACTCAGACGGTCTATCGCTATGACCCAAATCACGTGTAGGGTCTATATGATCTCGCACTAGCTGTTTCACCTCTTTTGCCTCTGGGAAACGGCCTGCCTCTTTACGTGAAAATATGACTTGCTGATTGAGCGTAATCTCAAAAATACCGTTACTGCCCGGCATTAAGGCAACGCTGGTTAAATCTTGCTCAAAAGTAGTGAGCAACTCTTGCGCCAACCATGCTGCACGCAGTAGCCAGCGGCATTGGGTGCAATATCTAATTTCAATTGCATTAATTTGAATCGCTTTTTTATGCAATTTAGGCTCCCTAGCTGTTATACTTTTGATTAAATTTAATGCAAATATAACAAGTTATAATGAATAATAATTGCTAAGCTTTGAACTATTAAAATAAAGTGTGTCATATAACACGTAATGTTATTTATTTGGGAATCATAATACATGCAAGCTAAAAGTAAATGTAACGGTTTTGCGAAGCTGGGGCTGATTGGCTCTGGTTTATTGCTGGGCCTTATGCTTAGTTTAACCTATTCTGCCGTGGCTGAAAAAATGGTCAAGCCGCAGTTGCCGTTAGATGATTTACGTGCTTTTGCTGAAGTATTTGGCAAAATTAAGACTGATTATGTTGAAACGGTTGAAGACAAAAAATTAATCTCAGAAGCGATTAGCGGCATGCTAACGGGCTTAGACCCACACTCTACTTATATGGATGCAGATGCGTTTAAAGACATGCAGGCGGCCACGCAAGGTGAGTTTGGTGGTTTAGGTATTGAAGTGGGCATGGAAGATGGCTTTGTAAAAGTCGTTTCACCGATTGAAGATTCCCCAGCGTTTGCTGCAGGATTAAAAAGCGGTGACTTAATCACTAAATTAGACGATACGCCAGTCAAAGGTATGACTTTAAACGATGCAGTTAAACGCATGCGCGGCAAACCTGACACGCCTATTGTATTGACTGTCTTCCGCAAAAATGAACCAAAACCACTTATTTTCAAGCTTGTTCGTGCAATTATCAAAAATAAAAGTGTTAAATATAAACTGACTGAGCCAGGTTACGCATATGCCCGTATCACGCAGTTTCAAGAGCACACTGGCGAAGATTTAGCAAAAGCTATCAAAACGATGCATGATGAAAACAAAGGTCCGTTTAAAGGCTTTGTTTTAGATCTACGTAATGATCCGGGTGGTTTACTCAATGGTGCAGTGGGTGTTTCAGCCGCATTTTTGCCTAAAGATGCACTGGTGGTATATACAGAAGGCCGTGCGCCTGACTCTAAAATGCAGCTTACCGTAAGCCCAGAGAATTACTCACGTGGCGGCATTGCAAATGACTATATTCGCGGCATTCCAGAAGACGTAAAAACGGTGCCGATGGTCGTGCTAATCAACGCTGGCTCTGCTTCTGCTTCAGAAATCGTTGCAGGCGCATTGCAAGATCACAAACGCGCAACAGTAATCGGCATACAAAGTTTTGGTAAGGGCTCCGTACAGACTATTATGCCAATGAATAACGGCGCGGCGATTAAACTCACCACTGCGCGTTACTTCACACCTAATGGCCGCTCGATTCAGGCTAAAGGTATCGTGCCGGACTATATTGTTGAAGATGGTACAGATCAGTCGAATAACATTCATGAAGCTGATTTAACCCGCCATTTGAGCAATCCTAAAGAGTTGCAAGGTGCTGTACCGGAAAAAATTGAGGCTGTAACACCAGCTAAAGACGTTGCCAAAGAGAAATTGAACGAGAAAAAATTTGCCGAAGCAACAGGCCCAATTGAACCTGCAAGCAAAGATGATATTCAGTTCATGCAAGCGATGAATTTTCTTAAAGGCCAACCAGTGATTAAATCTGAGCCGCCTAAAGTGGAAGCAGCAAAAACTAACTAACTTTAAAGTTTATTAGTTGGAAATTAAATCCGCATTGACCTTTATCTAAAGAAGTCAATGTGGATTTTTTATGCCTATACCTCAATCACAGCCTGTCTAATAAGTGCTTGAGGTTTATAATAGTCACATGCCTTTATCCATAAAAGAATTGATTGTAGAAGCCGATCGCTGCGTTGCATGCGGTCTTTGCCTCCCGCATTGTCCTACTTACAGAAAAACTGGTTCTGAAGCAGACTCACCGCGTGGTCGTATTCAACTGATGCGCGCTGTAGCGCAGGATATTTTGCCGAATAATGCTCGCTTTAATGAACATATCGATTTATGTTTAAGCTGCCGCAGTTGCGAATCTGCCTGCCCGAATAATGTTAACTATGGTGCGTTAGTAGATACTTCTCGTGCACTTTTTATGCCGAAAAAAGGTGTTTGGCTTTCCCTTGCAAAACCGCTGATTCGGCATCGACATTTGCAGTATGCTTTCAGTAGTTCAGTATGGTTAATGCAGATACTTAAACTTAACGGTTTACTAGAGCGTCTGCTTCCTGCCGCCAAACTATTACCCAAACTTAAAAAACCTACATTTTGGAAAACACTTTACCTAGCAAATGAAAAAAGTACGACTGGTACACTTAATAAAAATAATGCAGTCAGTCTGTTTTTAGGTTGTGCTAGCAATACATTGGATAACGATACGCTTAAAGCCAGCATCTATGTGTTAAACCAATTGGGTGTTGATGTGCACGTTCCAGCACATCAAACTTGTTGCGGCAGCATCGCAAGACAAATGGGCGACACTAATGAAGCGCAAAAGCTAGTTGCCTTAAATCAAGCTAGTTTTGACGACAACATGCCCATCATCAGTGTTGCCAGTGGTTGCGGTGCCGGTTTAAATGACTACCTACCAGCCCATAAAGTGCAAGATATTAGTGCATTCTTAATGACCTGCGATTGGGAAAATATCAATATTGCAGCATTAAACGAGCATATTTACGTGCAAGACCCTTGTACCCTGCGGAATGTGCAAAAAAGCCAGCTTGCGGTATATAGTTTGCTTAAAAAAATACCAATAGCAACAATTTCGGCACTGCCTAATAATGGTCAATGCTGTGGAGGCGCAGGGGCATATATGATTACACAGCAAGAAATGGCAAAATCTTTACGTGACGATAAAATAACGGCAATCAACACCAACAATGTGACTAAGCTTGCTACATCAAACATTGGCTGCAGCCTTCATATCGCCGAAGGCTTGCGTGGACAACATTTAGATGTTGTTGTTGAACATCCTATACAAATTATTGCCAAACAAATGGGTTATGCTGGGATTGTTTAATCAATGACTAATAACATAACGAACAACATTTAAGCGTAAAATAAATCAAACACTTATGTTCACACTAGATACATTAATTACTGAGTTCGATAAAGGTTTGCGTACCTTGCTGGCACAACCACATAGCTTGCGCAGCCACCCTGACTTGGAAACTGCTGAAACCAGCTTAACTGATGTGGAAAAAAAACATGCGGCTGCACTCATGCGCGTGAATCATAGTGGCGAAGTGTGTGCACAAGCGTTATATAGTGGCCAAGCGCTAACAGCGCGTCATCCTGAAACTACTGCCGCCCTAAAGCATGCAGCGCTTGAAGAAACTGAGCATTTAGCATGGTGCGAAACACGCATAGCACAACTTGGCGGGCGCACCAGCCTGTTGAATCCATTGTTTTATGCTGGTTCTTTCACGATGGGTGCAGTTGCAGGGGCGCTCGGTGACAGGTGGAACTTAGGCTTTTTGGCAGAAACTGAAAAACAGGTGGAAATGCATTTAACAAGTCATCTTGAAAAGTTACCAGAATCTGACCATAAAACTCGTAAGATTATTGAACAAATGCAGCTTGATGAAGCTAGGCATGCGAAAGTAGCAAAAAAACTCGGTGCGGCCGATTTGCCTTTACCAGCGAAATTTTTAATGCAAAAAATTTCTAAACTGATGACAACGACTTCGTATTATCTTTAGCATCGAATTACTTATAACTTCTTATTTGTTATAGCTACAAGTCGTTAAGAATTTATTATAGAATTATTTTTATTGTGGGATTATTAGCTTATGCAAAAATTTAGCGACATATTACAAACTCTGGATGATGCCTCGCATGTGCAGCGTATTGAACTTTTCAACTCGGATGGCAGTAATGCAGGCATACTCGAAAATAAACCAGGTAGCCAAGGCTCGGTGAAAGTGTATTACCACTTGTTTCGCATGTATGGAGAAATTTCTTTAGACGCGGCAGTGGAAGGCTTGAGCTTATATGCTGAACATACCGATGATGCCGAGAATTGCCCAGGCAAACATCCGAATGTAGATCGATTATTGAATATTTTAGAAGACGAAAAACCACTTTCAGTTAAAGTCACTGAAAGTAAATCAAACTAAAACCTATCATTAAACTGGGACAAGTTTAATTCAACTTATCAATACATCTCGCTAAAGGTAAATTAGACTTTTTCTAATTGAGTAATTGGTGGGTGATATATCAACTCAAGCAAATGCCCTACTGCATCTAAACAATAAAAGCCGCGGGCGCCGTCACGGTGCGTTTTCGGTTTTTCGGTAATTTTCACACCGTTTTTCACAAAATAATCATACCAATGATCTACATCTTGAAAGGCATTTAGCACAAATCCAATGTGATCTAAACGTTGCTGGGCTTGTGGCACATAGTCAACTCTGTGCAACGCAAACACATCACCGCCATTAGTTAAATAGACGTTATCTACATCAGGCTGCCACTCAATGTGCATACCCATGATGTCTACATAAAACTTGGTACAAGCTTCCAAGTCTTTCACAAACAACGCAATATGGCGTATGCCAAGCATGCCAGCAGGTCTCACAGCTTGGCTGGCTGGCTCTGCTTGCATTATGCTGCACTCCCTACTGAACTAGCAGCAACTTCGCCAGTGACAATTTCAAAGTCGTGCGTAATTTCACAAACCTTACCTAGCATGATAGAAGCTGAACAATATTTTTCTGCCGATAACTTGATTGCGCGTTCAACTTGCACTGTGTTTAAACCATTACCTGTCACCACAAAATGCACATGAATTTTAGTGAACACTTTAGGTATTTCATCCGCGCGTTCCGCATCAACTTCTGCCACGCAATTAATGATAGGTTGCCTAGCTTTTTTAAGTATGGTGACTACATCAAATGAGGTGCAAGCACCCATACCGATGAGCAACATTTCCATTGGGCGCATGCCAATATTACGACCCCCATTTTCTGGTGCTCCATCCAATACAACGGCATGACCAGTTTCTGACTCACCAACGAAACTAACGCCATCTATCCATTTAATACTTACTTTCATAATTTCAACTTTCTGCGTGTAGAAAACACTTAACAGTGTTTTCTACAATATATTTAATACTATTTAACATCCAATAATTCAACATCAAAAATCAATGCAGCATTAGGTGGAATCACGCCACCGGCACCACGCGCGCCATAGCCCATTTCTGATGGAATGATTAATGTGCGTTTACCGCCAATTTTCATGCCAGCGAAGCCTTCATCCCAACCTTGAATCACTTGACCACCGCCTAAAAAGAAATTAAACGGTTGTTTACGGTCTAAACTACTATCAAATTTTTTGCCTTTGTTGCCTTCTGCAGCAGGATCGAATAACCAGCCTGTGTAATGCACGGTAACGTTAAAGCCTGGTTCTGCTTCACGGCCTGTGCCGACTTGGGTGTCAATTTTTTGTAACTCTGTAATATTTTGTGTCATTGCTGCTTTTTCCTGAGTTGATTCTGAAGAGGTTGATTTTGCATTACAGCCCGCTGCGGTAAAGCACGCGAGCAATAAAGTAATAGTGAATATCTTTTGATG
This sequence comes from Methylotenera sp., assembly GCA_035633175.1. GTDB lineage: Bacteria > Pseudomonadota > Gammaproteobacteria > Burkholderiales > Methylophilaceae > Methylotenera. The sequence continues at coordinate 3,052 of DASQFK010000200.1, read as the reverse complement.
TTTCATAAGTCGTCCATATTAATGATGATAAATCTAAGCTTAGCTTTAAGTCAAAATCTGTATTAAATCGTTAAGTATGATACTAGAGATTGGCTGTGGTTCATCGCAAAGCTCCACTCAAATTATTGTGCATATACCCATTCTAACAATGCTTCTTGCGCAGGTTTGGTAAGCGCGGCATTAGTATGGTTCGTCATAAAAACCACTACATAACGCTGGCCTTCACCATCCAATGCATACCCGGCTAAAGAAAAAGCACCATTGATAGAACCCGTTTTTAAATGCGCTTTGCCTTGCAAATTACTATCTTTCATACGTTTTAACATCGTGCCATCTACCGCTAAAATAGGCAATGAGCCCATTAACTCAGACATCACAGGGCTGTAGTAAGCATTTACTAACATTTGCCCCATGTGCTCCGCACTGATACGCTCGATTCGAGATAGACCTGATCCATTTTCAATGACCAATTCATGAAATCTAAGCCCGATGGAATTTAACCAGCGTTCCACAGCTAATGCGCCATTGTCTTCCGTTGCTGAAACAGCAGATTTTTCTACTTCAGAAGTCTGTGCCGCTAGCGTGAGTAATAACTGACGCGCCATCAGGTTATTACTCCATTTATTCATTTCCGGCAGAATTTGTGCCAACGTTTTTGAGTTTTGCTGTATGAGTTTGGTCGCATTAGTTGGCACATTTTTCGTCAACAATTTGCCATTAAAACTACCGCCTAACTCTAGCCATAACTTACGAAACAAATGTAAGGTGTAACCCTTTTCATCTATTGCCAAAAGCTCTAGATATTTTTCTTTGCAATGTGGTGCGTAGGTACCATTAAAAGTGACTATGACCATATCACCTGTAGACTTCACATCGTAACCCAATGTATTGCGCCATACAGAACACTGCGCAGTAACTGTTTGTTTATTGTCAGCTTTAGCATTACTTACTTTCAGCAGATTAACAATTTTAATTTCCGGTAAATTCGGTTCCTGCGTAATAGTCACCTGGTTTGCATCTGAATCAAACCTGAAACTGCTCGCCTTTAAGTTAATTGCCAAGGCACTCGGCAAAGCGTTATAAGCCCGTAAAGGTTCACCATCAAAGCTTTCTGTCGATTGCGTGTTATTAGCGAAATAACTGTTATCTATGACCAAATCACCTTTGATTTCTTTTATGCCTAATTGCCGCAGACTATTGAGCAAACGCCAAAAATCTGCCGTCATGAAATTAGGGTCGCCATATCCTTTTAAATACAGATTACCGTTTAGCACACCATTGTTCACTGCACCGTCGGTATAGACTTCCGTTTTCCAACGATATGCTGGGCCTAACAGACTTAAGCCTGCATAACTGGTGAGTAATTTCATCGTGCTGGCGGGGTTAAGTGCTACAGATGATAAGTGCGTGAGTAGCGGCGGGCTCAGTTTTGCAGGCTGTTCAGCCAAAGCCTGCACATAGACCGAGACACTCTCAGCAGGCACACCAGCTTTTTGTAACGCGATATTCACAGAATCAGGCAATTCAGATCGGGCCAACTCAATATCAGACGGCTCTATACTTAAGAGTTCAATATCAGATTGCTCAGCATAGGCGATTTGGTACGTGCAAAAACATAAAATCAGTAAAAGCTTATTCATTGCTTGTTCCATTTCTTAACCGGTTATTTTAGATACTCGCCTTTAAAGCGCTTAATGTTGCCTGCAACATAAAATCCATTTCAGGCTCAGTGATAGTATACGGCGGCATAAAGTACACCGTATTAGCAATCGGACGAAGTAACAAATTGTGCTTTAAGGCCGCAGCATAACAATCGCTGGAAAATCTCGAATTGTCAGTTTTAACATCAAACGCAATAATCATGCCTTGATGCCTAAAATGCTTAATAGGTAAATCGGCCATGGATAAAAGCGCCTGCATTTTACTATTTAAATTAATCGCTTTTTCTTTATTTTTTTCAAGGACATTATCCGTTTCAAAAATTGCCAATGTCGCTAACGCTGCGCTACAGGCCAGCGGATTACCCGTATAACTATGACTATGCAAAAAACCTTTTATCGTGCTGTCGTCATAAAAAGCTTGATAGACTTTATCTGTTGTTAACACCGCTGATAGTGGCAAATATCCACCAGTAATACCTTTGGACAGACAAATGAAATCGGGCAATACGCCAGCGTATTCGCAAGCAAACATAGTGCCGGTGCGACCAAAACCTACGGCAATCTCATCAGCAATAAGATGTACATCATATTGATTGCATAGCTCACTGGCCCGTCGCAAATAAACAGGATGGTACATGCCCATGCCAGCTGCACACTGCACCAACGGCTCGATGATGAATGCGGCTATTTGCTCATGATGCATTTGCAAATAATTCTCTAGTACATCAGCACAAAACAAAGCCCATTCTTCAGAATCCATACCATCTTTAGCCAGCCTGAAATCCGGGCTAGGCATTTGCGCAGATTGTATGAGCAACGGTGCATAAGTATCTTTAAAAATCGCCACATCAGTCACACCTAGTGCGCCTAAAGTCTCACCATGATAGCTATTTTGCAGGCTAATAAATTTAGTTTTGTTGATATGCCCTGAATTGCGCCAATAATGAAAACTCATCTTGAGTGCAATTTCAGTCGCACTTGCACCGTCACTGGCATAGAACGCATGGCCTAAACCAGTAAGCTTGGCTAATTTTTCAGATAACTCTACTACGGGCTCATGCGTAAAACCTGCCAGCATTACATGCTCTAATGTATCAAGCTGCTGCTTAATCGCTTCTTTAATCTGCGGATTATTATGCCCAAACAGATTTACCCACCACGAACTCACCGCATCTAAATAACGCTTTCCTTCTGTATCGTAAAGCCAAACACCGTCACCGCTTTTAATGGGAATAAGCGGGTAAGTTTCATGTTGTTTCATCTGTGTACACGGATGCCACACAGACTGCAGGCTGCGATTAAGAAGTGACTGATTAGACATATTTAAATAATGGGTGACGCAAGCTGAAGATTATTGATTAAAAAATGCATAGGTACAACTCTCCTGAAGA
>DASQFK010000199.1:0-21283 GCA_035633175.1 Methylotenera sp. | reverse complement strand
AACCATTTCAGGCTACATGCGGGACAGTTTGATACTACGCAATTTGAGCTATTGGCAGAGAGCTTGAGTATGTTAAGCCTGTATGCAGAGGAATTGCCACATACGCGTGTCGAGTCTGAAGCAGCATTGGAAGGAGCCCTGCAACGCCTAGAGCAAGGCGCTTTATCCTTTAACTTGGTCAGTGAAGAAGACAGACAAGCTGAAACTGAACAAGCTGCAGAAGGTAGCAGTAATCAAACTATTCCTAGCCAACTAATTACAGCTGATTCTGAAATTAAACAACCTTCATTAACAATCACTGATCAACCGAATGTGGATGAAGTTAAAGATAGTGCAATTGACATTGAGCTTGAAGATATATTCTTAACGGAAGCTGAAGAAGTACTGGCGCATTTGGCGCAACATCTGCAATCTTTACGTGTCAACTCAACCAATAGTGAGTCATTAACTGAAGTTCGGCGTGCTTACCATACACTTAAAGGTAGTGGTCGAACTGTTGGTTTAGTTGGCTTGGGCGAAGTCGCTTGGTCCGTAGAGAAGTTGCTCAACGCAGTGATTGAACAAAAAACTTTTCCTAATGCACAGCAGCTAGCTTTTATTGAAAAAGTAAGTGCAGACTTTTCTGGATGGATAGCAGTACTACAAACCGATCATGAGGTGACGCTAAATCCGAAGCCTTATTTACTAGAGGCTGCTTCCCTAGAAGTGAGTGCTGCTGAAACTAAGCCAAAACCACAAAAAGAAGAAGTGTTGATTGGTGGTACGCGTAAATTAAGTCGTGCGTTCTTCGATATATTCATGAGTGAAGCGCAGCAGCATTTAGAAACTCTGATGAATGCCCATAAAGCGTTGGTAGCTGATACCAATGAATGGCCAACAGATGTTAGTTGTCGTGCAGCGCATACGCTTGGCAGCAATGCGCTCACTGCAGGGTTTAAACCGACAGGTGATTTAGCACGGGCTTTAGAGCATTGGCTTGATGAGCATACTGGCGCATGGACAGAACAGCATATTGCGCTTTATGGCAATGTAGTGAAAGCACTGGAAGATGGTTTAGAAAAGGCAAAAGCACTTAAAAATCCTAAATCCGCTCGTGCACTGATTATTGCTTTGGGTGAAACTACTGCTGCAATGCAAGTAGTTGCCACACAAGAAGCCGAAACGGCTGTGCTTGAAGTGCAATCAACTAATAAACCAGCAAGAAGTTCAAAAGCCAAAAATGCCAAATTAGACATGCCTGCTGAGGTTATGCCAACCACTGAGTCATCTGAAAGGTTGCAAGAGGCTGTAGATGTGCCTGTTACTTCCACTGTTGTTGAAGATAAGCAGAATGTAGCTTTAGCGGATGAGTCTGTAACAGACGGTATTCAAGTTAATCAATTCTCAGCACAAGCGGTTGATCAAGAGTTGCTATCTCTGTTTGTAGAAGAAGCACGCGAGTTAGTGCCACAAGTCGGTAGGGATTTACGTGGCTGGCGAGCTAACCCACAAGAAGGCGATTACCCTGACTCATTACAACGTGCATTACACACGCTTAAAGGTAGTGCCCGTATGGCTGGGCAGCCAAATATCGGTGACAGTGTGCATGCCATGGAAGATCGTGTAATTCAAGCACTCAAACATAAAGTGACATTAGAAGACTTTGACGAAATGTTTGTTGAGTTTGATCGCATAGGCTACATGCTGGAAGATATTGCCGGTGGCGATAAAGTTAATAGACAAGATGTTGATGCAGTATCTAGAGTTGCGGCACCTACACGATCAGTTGATCGTAAAACTCAGTTCTTACGGATGCGTGCGGATGTGTTGGATAGGTTAATCAATGAGGCAGGTGAAGTTTCAATTATGCGCTCTCGGATGGATCGAGAGATGCAGAACTTTAAACAATCCTCTACTGATTTAACCGATAGTATTAGCCGACTACGTGCATATTTGCGTGAGTTGGAAATTGAAGCTGAAACCCAATTGCAATCTCGTATGAGCTTGTTGCAAGAGGCGAACGAGACATTCGATCCGTTAGAGTTTGACCGTTTTACACGTTTGCAAGAGTTGACTCGTATGATGGCCGAGAGCGTTAACGACGTTGCAACAATTCAACATGGCTTGTTGCTCAATTTGGATCAAACTGACGCCGCACTACAACAGCAAAACCGTATGAACCGTGAGTTGCAACAAGGACTGATGGGTGTTCGTATGTTGCCTTTTTCTACCATTTCAGAACGGTTACAACGCATTGTCCGCCAAACTGCGAGAGAGTTGAATAAACGCGTTGAGATGACGATTGAAGGTGAAGGTACTGAGATTGACCGTGGCGTACTCGATAAAATGGGCGCTCCGCTTGAGCACTTATTACGTAATGCAGTGGCACACGGTCTTGAATCTACTGATATACGCAAGAAACAAGGAAAATCTGATACAGGGCATATCAAACTTAAAATTAGTTTAGAAAACGACGAAATTACATTGGTCATTTCTGATGATGGCGCAGGCGTTAATTTAGCTAAAGTCAGACAAAAAGCGATTGAAAAAGGATTGTTCGACTCAGATCAAGCATTAACAGATCAGGCACTAATGGCGGTTATTTTTGAGGCAGGTTTCTCAACGGCAGATTCAGTTTCACAGATTGCAGGCCGTGGTGTTGGATTAGACGTTGTGCGTAGCGATATCGCTGAATTAGGCGGTCGTATCGATGTCAGCAATGTACTGGGCGCAGGTGCGATGTTTAATATTTATCTGCCTGTTACGCTGTCTGTTGCGCAAGTCGTAATGGTACGAAGCAATAATAAAATATTTGCGATTCCGTCTGTGATGGTAGAACAAGTACAAAAATTGAAACAACCTAATTTGATTAGCGCTTATGAAGCGCAGAAAATCGAATGGGCTGATCGCGAATATCCATTGCATTTCTTATCTAAATTGATTGGCGATATTGACCACATTGCTGAAAGCCACGTCTATACACCTGTCATCCTGCTTCGCAGCGGTACTTATCGTACGGCGATGCACGTTGATGAGATTATCGGCAACCAAGAGGTGGTGATGAAGCAAATGGGTACGCAGCTTGCACGTGTACCAGGCATGATTGGTGCCACTGTACTGGGTGATGGTGCAATCGTCTTGGTGATTAACCCGGTGCAACTGGCGAATCGTGAGGCTTTATCAATTGGCGCTATCAAAGTTCACACGATTGCACCAGTGGTTGAGCAATTAAAACGTGTAGCCTTAGTAGTAGACGATTCATTAACGATGCGTAAAGTGCTTTCCCGCGTGCTTGAGCGTGAAGATTTTGAAGTCATTACAGCGAATGATGGTATGGATGCGGTTGAGAAACTACAGCAAATCGTGCCAGATATTATTTTGACCGACATTGAAATGCCACGTATGGATGGTTTCGAGTTTTCGCGACATGTACGTGACAATCAAAAAACTGCAAATACGCCTTTGATTATTATTAGCTCGCGTACTGCTGAAAAACATCGCAACTTTGCGGCTGAATTAGGTGTTAATGCCTTCTTAGGTAAACCGGTACAGGATGATGAGCTCATTGAGCAAGTCAATGCCTTACTTAATAAATAATAGTTGAACAACTAAGGTTAGCGGCATTGTTTGCAGACACAATCTGTCAAGTAAAATGATGTCGTTAACTGCAAGTTTAAGTGCTCATTAGGTCAAATTTTTACCCGCTAAATTATCTTCAATAAGGTAAAATTTACCTTATGCTGCAAACAAGTCAAACACCTCCAGAATCTGTAAGTACATCTCCCGCATTTGTGCATTTGCGTTGCCACAGTGAGTATTCCATTGTGGATGGCATTGTGCGTATTGATGATTATGTACAGCAAGCGTTAACTGACCAAATGCCTGCGCTGGCGTTGACTGATTTAAGTAATCTATTCGGCGCAATCAAATTTTATAAAGCCGCGCGTGCCAAAGGCATTAAACCAATTTTAGGCTGTGATATTTGGCTTGAAAATAACAATAATCGCGATCAGCCTTCACGTCTTTTGTTGTTATGTCAGTCGCAAGCTGGATATCTGCTGCTTTGCCAATTGTTAAGCCGTGCGTATTTGACCAATCAACATCGTGGTCGCGCAGAATTTAAGCGAGAGTGGTTCGTTGAATGTGGTACTGAGGGTTTATTGCTGCTTTCAGGCGCACAGGCAGGTGATGTTGGCATGGCCATTGCACAAAATAATCTAGCACTTGCAAGTAAGCTAGCAGCTGATTGGCAGGCTTTATTTCCAGAGCGTTTTTATCTTGAAGTACAGCGTATCGTAAGCGACTTACCAAACAATCCGCAGCAAAATACACCACAAAAGTCACAGCAAGAAGAATACATTCAGCAAGTGCGTACTCTTGCAAACTCACTGGATTTGCCCGTAGTCGCGACGCACCCGATACAATTTATCACGCCTGACGATTTTAGAGCACACGAGGCACGCACCTGTATTTCAGAAGGTTATGTGCTGGCGGATACGCGTCGCCCGAAAAACTTTACTACAGAACAATATTTCAAAACACAGGCCGACATTGCAGCGTTATTTGCAGATATGCCAGAATCGCTTACTAATAGTGTAGAAATTGCTAAACGCTGCAACTTAACATTAATTTTAGGTAAAAATTACTTACCAAATTTCCCTACGCCAAATAACGAGAGCTTGAATGAGTATTTAATTAGTGAAGCGCGTGTAGGTTTGGCTGGGCGATTACAAGAGCTATATCCAGATGTGCAACTGCGTGCAAATAAGCAAGCCGCTTATGAAGAACGGCTGGACTTTGAGACTAACGTGATCAATCAAATGGGCTTTGCGGGTTACTTTTTGATTGTTGCTGATTTTATCAATTGGGCTAAAAATAACGGTGTGCCTGTAGGCCCAGGCCGTGGTTCTGGTGCTGGTTCAGTCGTGGCGTATAGTTTAGGCATTACAGATTTAGATCCACTTGAATATAACTTGCTGTTTGAGCGTTTTCTGAATCCAGATCGCGTTTCTATGCCAGACTTTGATATCGATTTTTGCCAGGAAGGGCGAGATCGTGTAATTGATTACGTGAAACAAAAGTATGGCTTAGAGGCTGTTTCACAAATTGCTACCTTCGGTACTATGGCAGCAAAAGCGGTGATTCGCGATGTTGGCCGTGTGCTAGACCTACCATTTCACTTTGTGGATGGCATTAGCAAACTTATTCCATTAGAACTTGGCATTACATTATCTGATGCGTTGGTAAAAGAGCCACAATTAGCGGAACGCCGTGAGAGCGAAGAAGAGCTGCGTGAACTTTTAGAGCTCGCGTTAAGGCTGGAAGGCTTAGTTCGAAATGTGGGTATGCATGCGGGTGGAGTGCTGATATCCCCCGGCAGAATTTCAGATTTCTCACCGATTTATTGTCAAGCAGATGGTGCAAGTTTAGTCAGTCAATATGATAAAGATGACGTTGAAGCTGTTGGTCTAGTTAAGTTTGACTTTTTGGGTTTGCGTACGCTGACCATTTTGGAGTTGGCGTTAGTGAATGCCAATAAACAACGTGCTGAGCAAGAATTACCGCCATTGTCTTTTGCTACTTTGCCGCTTAATGACAAGAAAACATTCCAACTGCTAAAAACGGCCAATACCACTGCTGTATTCCAGTTAGAGTCGCGCGGTATGAAGGATATGCTTAAGCAAGCACTACCCGATTGCTTTGAGGATATTATTGCCTTGGTAGCCTTGTACCGCCCTGGCCCTATGGATCTGATTCCAGATTTTTGCCGTCGTAAACACAAAAAGCAACGTGTGGAATATCCGCATCCATTGACCGAGCCCATTCTGAAAGAAACTTACGGTATTGCCGTGTACCAAGAGCAGGTGATGCAGATTGCGCAAGTAGTCGCAGGCTACAGTCTGGGTGGCGCAGATTTATTACGTCGTGCGATGGGTAAAAAGAAAAAAGAAGAAATGGATGCCCAGCGGCAGATATTTACTGAGGGTGCGGTAAAAAACAACATGACCGAGCAACAGGCTACGGAATTGTTTGATTTGCTTGAAAAATTTGCCGGCTATGGCTTTAATAAATCGCATGCGGCAGCTTACGCACTGGTAGCTTATCAAACAGCGTATTTAAAAGCACATTATCCAGCGGCGTTCTTGGCATCAACATTGTCAGCGGACATGAATAATACAGACAGTGTGCATATTTTTTATGATGATTGCGCGCCAAACCAGATTGAAGTCCTGCCCCCCGATGTGAATCACAGTGACTTTAAATTTACGCCTATCAATGATAAGCAAATACTGTATGGATTGGGCGCAGTAAAAGGTACAGGGCTGGCGGCGATTGAATTGATACTGCAGTCACGCAAGCAAGATGGCCCATTCAAAGATTTATTCGATTTTTGCAATCGTTTGGATTTGCGTAAAGTAAACCGCCGCGTGGTGGAGTCTTTGATTCGTGCTGGCGCGTTTGATAAACTTTCCCCGAGCCGGAATGCATTATTGGCAGGTGTAGCTACAGCCATGGCAGCGGCAGAACAAAATAGTGCCAATAGCAATCAAAATAGCTTATTTGGTGACGTAGCCGATAAAGCGGTCAACGTCTTACCTAACGTACCAGACTGGACTGAGCAGCAACGCTTATTAGAAGAGAAAGCTGCATTAGGCTTTTATTTCAGCGGCCATCCTTACTGGGCGTATCAAAAAGATTTAAGTCAGTTTGTGTCAACTACATTAGCTAATTTAAGCCCAAAAGAACAACCACAATTATTGGCGGGCATCGTGTCTGGCGTACGTAACCGTATGACAGCACGTGGAAAAATGGCGATTGTGGGCTTAGATGATGGCACTACGCGGATAGAAGTCGTGGTGGGTAATGATCTACTTAATCAATATCAATCTTTATTAAAAGATGATCAGTTGATTATTGTAGAGGGTCGCGTAAGTAACGATGAGTTTTCTGGCGGTGTTAGAGTCAATGCCAGAAAATTGCATGATTTATCCAGTCTGCGCAATAGTCGTGCGAGTTTCTTGAAGATTTCATGCAATGGTCAAGCTGATGCTGCTAAATTAAAGACGCTGTTAAAACCTTACTGTAAAAGTGTATCTGATGAGCAGCGTGGCTGCGCAGTAAAAGTGGAATATTATAACAAAACCAGCAAAGTCGAATTGATGCTTGGTAATGACTGGCGAGTTGATTTACATGAAGAATTGATTGCGGGCTTAACTGCATGGTTAACCCGTGAAAACGTAAAAATCCTATATAATTGAGTCAAAGAATTTTGAGATTAAGCACACAAGATGAAAATAAGTTATTTAGATTTCGAACAGCCTATCGCAGAACTTGAAGCCAAAATTGAAGGCCTGCAATCAGCGCATGATGACCATGATAATTTGGATATTTCCAAAGAACTCGCTGCGTTAGAAAAGAAAAACAAAAAACTGTCTGAAGATATCTACGGCAATTTAACTGCTTGGCAGATTTCACAGTTGGCGCGTCATCCGCAGCGACCTTACACGCTGGATTATATCCAAGGCATGTTTACCGACTTTGAAGAGTTGCATGGTGACCGTGCTTATGCTGATGACCCAGCCATTGTGGGTGGTCTTGCAAGATTTGAGGGTGAGCCTGTGATGGTAATCGGTCACCAAAAAGGTCGTGATGTTAAAGAGCGACAATATCGCAACTTTGGTATGCCACGCCCAGAAGGATACCGCAAAGCTTTGCGTCTTTATCGACTGGCTGAAAAATTCAATATTCCTATTATTACGCTTATTGACACACCAGGTGCGTATCCAGGTATTGGTGCTGAAGAGCGTGGTCAATCAGAAGCAATTGCACGTAATTTGTACGTGATGGCCGAGCTTGAAACGCCGATCATTGGTGTGATTATTGGTGAGGGTGGCTCAGGCGGGGCTTTGGCTTTGGGTGTGGTGGATAAACTGTTAATGTTGCAATATGGCACTTATTCAGTAATTTCACCAGAAGGCTGCGCTTCAATTTTATATAAAAGTGCAGACAAAGCATCAGTGGCGGCAGAGTCATTGGCAATTACGGCTGACCGCCTTAAAGTGATGGGTTTGGTTGATCGTATCGTGTCAGAGCCGCTGGGTGGCGCGCATCGCTCACCAGAAGTGGTGATGCAAAGTTTACGCGCTGCGTTAAAAGAAGAACTGACAAAACTAAAAACTAAATCAATCAAAACTTTACTGGTTAGCCGCTATGAGCGCTTAATGGGCTATGGCAAATTCAAAGAAGTTGCAGAAAAACAGGCTTAACCGTAACGGTGCCAGTGTAGATGGCACAGTAACGACAGCATGTTCTTTAGCACTTCAAGTAAATGCTTTCTTAAAGACACATTTAAATGCTGGCCAGCACTTTCTGCTGGCTTTAAGTGGTGGCTTAGATTCTATTGTGTTGCTAAATTTGTTAGCAGAAGCAAAAAAAAACTTATCTTTTGAGTTACATGCCATGCATGTGCACCACGGTCTAAGCGCCAATGCAGATCATTGGGCTGCTTTTTGCCAGCAGCAATGTCAATTACTTAATGTGCCGCTGCAAATAACGCATGTCAATGTTGATAAAAACTCCCATTTAGGCATCGAAGCTGCCGCCAGAGAGTTACGCTACGAGGCGTTATTTAATTCTAAGTTGACCACGGAAAGTCTTTCAAAAACTCAATTCGATTATATTGTTACCGCGCATCATCAGGATGACCAAGCTGAAACACTGCTAGTACAACTATTCAGAGGTGCTGGCATTAAAGGTTTATCTTCCATGGCGGCTGTCGATAACACTAGAGGCTTATTGCGGCCTTTACTTAATGTGTCACGCAAAGTGTTACAAGATTACGCTGAGTTGCATCATATTGACTGGTGCGAAGATGAAAGTAACGATGACACTCATTATGAACGTAATTTTGTGCGGCATGACGTGCTGCCACTGCTAGAAACACGTCATCCGGCCATTAAATCAGTATTGGCAAGAACAGCTTCCCATATTGCAGAAGCCAATCAATTATTGGATGCGTTAGCCGAGATTGATACAGAGCAGTTACTGGAAAAAAATAGCCTATGTTTGGAAGGCTTAAGTAAACTAAGTTTGCCAAGAGCAAAAAACAGCCTGCGCTGGTGGTTTGCAAAAAATCAATTACCCATGCCTACTTCAGAGCATTTAGATGAGATAGTTCAGCAGTTATTTAATGCTAAACAAGATGCAAATATCAGCATAGTGTTAGGAGATTTAACTCTTAAACGTTTTCAAAATAGAGCCTATTTATCCCACTACCAAAACACACAAGCCTTTGATTTGGTATGGAATGGTGAGTCACAACTAACGTTACCGAATGGCGGACAATTAGAATTTAAGCAAGTAGTCGGTGCAGGTTTAGCGCTTAAATTTGGCATGACTAAGCTCAGGATTACTAATCGAGATGGTGGCGAACGCTTTAAACCCAACGCATTAAGACCCACGCGCACACTTAAGCATTTGTTGCAAGAAGCGAATATTCCACCTTGGCGGCGTGAATTTTTACCGTTGATTTATTGGCAAGATACGCTGGCTTATGTGCCTGGCATAGGCATTGCGCATGAGTTGCAGGCAACTGCGCAAGAGCAGGGTATTGAAATCACTTGGCATGAAGCTGATATTTAATATTTTGCTCGTTAATATTTTTTAATTAGCCTTACTTTTTAAGTAGTGGTTTCAGTATTTGCCAGACGTTGTCTAAAATAATTGGTTGGCCCAGCGCATTAGGATGTAAGCCATCATCTAGAATCAATTTCGTTTTTGCGGCTACATTTTCCAACATAAATGGCACAAGAGAAACCTCATGCTCTTGGCTTAACTGTGTGTAAGTCTGGCTGAATGCATTGGTGTACCCAAGGCCGTAGTTAGGGGGTATTTTCATTCCCAGCAATAATACTTTTGCCCCAGTTTTTTTGCTGGATTGAATCATTGCGTTGAGATTACCGGTCATTTCTTTAATAGGTAATCCGCGTAATCCATCATTGGCACCTAGCGCTAAAATAACGATTGCAGGCTTTGTTTCAGCCAGTTTAGCCTTCAACCTGCTTAAGCCGCCGCTAGTAGTTTCACCGCTGATGCTTGCGTTCGCAACTTTATATTCATAGCCTTGATCATTCAGTTTATTTTGCAATAATGCCGCCCAACCTTGCTGTTGCGGAATACCATAAGCGGCTGATAAGCTATCACCATATACTAAAATTGTGGGTGTTTCGGTAAGTGCTGTTTGTGCAGTGACTGCAGATGGCATGACAACGAGACATAAACAACTTAAGCTTAAGCAACTTAAACCTCTTAGAAGCTGACTAACAGCTAGTCTTTTAAGTATCAAAAATTTAAACAAAGAATTAATTTCTAAAAAAAAACGGAAAAATATCAATGCAGCAACCTCCTATGATTCAAGCGCAAAATTTGCGCTATGAAATTAACAGTCATCATAACCAAATTCGTATTCTACAAGGGTTAAATTTAACAATACAAGCGGGCGAGCAAGTCGCAATCATTGGTAGTTCCGGTTCAGGAAAATCTACGCTTTTGAGCTTGCTTGCTGGGTTGGACGCACCAACTAGTGGTAGCGTTCACATCCAAGATAGGCCATTTAGCAGTTTAGATGAAGATGGCCGTGCCGTTGAGCGCTCCGATAACATGGGTTTTGTATTTCAGTCATTTCAACTTTTGCCCGCGCTGACTGCATTAGAAAATGTGATGTTACCGCTGCAACTAAAAAGTAATCCAGATGCCAAGGGATTAAGTTTGGAGGCGCTTAATAAAGTTGGATTAAGTAGTCGCGTCGAGCATTATCCTAAACAGCTATCAGGCGGTGAGCAGCAACGCGTTGCCATTGCGCGTGCTTTTGCAACACAACCCGCTATTTTGTTTGCGGATGAACCGACAGGTAATTTGGATAATGCGACTGGCCAAATGATTATTGAGTTGTTATTTAAAATGAATGCACAGGCCGGTACGACATTAGTATTGGTGACACATGATATCCAATTGGCTAATCGCTGCCATCGGCAACTTAAACTAGAAAATGGAGTGTTAAAAGAATTAGCGAATGAAGTGGGGTTTGCATGACTTCAGGCACTTCAAACAATCTAATTACTCTGCAGTTGAATTTTAAATTAGCTTGGACACAAACCTTAAGTCTTTGGCGAGCGGGCGCATTACGCGTATTGGTGTTTGCTTTAGTTTTAGCTGTCGCGGCAATCACTGCTGTTGGATTTTTTACGCAACGTGTAGAAACTGCGCTTAATCAGCAAGGTGGCTTGTTACTAGGCGGCGATCTTGCAATATTGGCTGATCACCCGATAGCTGATCGATATAAAGAAAATGCAGAAAAGCAGGGCATTCGTACTGTTAAGACCTACGAATTTGCCAGCATGGTAATTTTTAAAGAAGCAAACCAGTTAGCAGAAATCAAGGCAGTAGCACAAGGTTTCCCACTACGGGGTGATTTAACAATAGGCAGTGCCAGCAATGATATTGGGCATCCTGTAAAAACCGCTCCCAAGGTGGGTGAAGTGTGGGTAGAGCCAAGATTAGCTAATTTACTCGGATTAAAAGTAGGTGATGAAGTCGATGTTGGTGAACGTAAATTACGATTAAGTGCAATTTTAATCCGTGAACCTTCACGTGGTGGCGATATGTTTAGTTTTGCACCCCGTTTAATGATGAATGCTGCTGATTTACCATCAACCAAATTGATTCAATATGGCAGCCGGGTGAAATACCAGCTTTTATTAGCTGCAGAGCCGAAAAAAATCAGTGATTACTTTGCCGCAACTAAACCAGAATTAGGCCGTGGTGAAAAGATCGAAGATGTGCGAAATGCTCGCCCTGAGATTAAACTTGCGTTAGATAAAGCCCAGCAGTTTTTAGGCCTGTCAGCTATGGTGAGTGTTATTTTAGCGATGGTCGCCATGTTGCTTTCCAGCATGCCTTATATTAAACAAAGCTTGGATATTTTTGCTTTAATGCGCTGCTTTGGCGCCGCTCAAAAAACCGTGTTATGGGTGTTGACGATACAAACCATGTTAATTGCATTCTTCAGTGCATTAATAGGGATAGCATTAGGATTTCTAGCACAGTTTGGTTTGGCTTATTTGGCTGGCAGTTTGTTTTTAGAAGAATTGCCACCTGTCTCGACTACGCCTGCGTTGATTGGTTTGGTTGCTAGCCTTGCGATGATGTTTGCCGTGGTGTTGCCACATGGTTGGCAAATGCGTCATTTAACCACCATGAACATCCTTAGACGTGAAACCTTAACCCAGCCTATTTCTGCACAGGCTAAATTTTTTCCAGCAGCATTGGTCATGTGCGCCATGGTGTTTTGGCAAGCGCAGGACGTAAAGATTGCAATCTCTACTATTCTTGCAATATCTGGGCTGTGTATGGTGATTGCTGGTTTCGCTTATGTATTAGTTAGATTAAGTAATCGTCTATTTGAGGTAACGCCGCAAAACCAAACCATCAATGCCATCAAGCTTGGTGTGCTTGGACTGAAGCGAAGATTTGCTTTGTCCACCATGCAAACCATTGCATTTAGCATGGGCTTAATGGTGTTGATGTTATTGGCGTTGATTAGGGGCGATTTAGTGCGTAATTGGCAAGCTTCGCTGCCGATTGATGCGCCCAATCGTTTTGTGATTAACATTCAGCCCGCACAAATAGACGGTATCCACGGTTTTTTTGAACAAAATAATATCAATAATGCGACGGTATTTCCCATGGTACGAGCGCGCTTGATCAGTAAAAATGATCAGGTAATTGCAGGGATGCAATGGAAAGAAGAGCGCGCAAAACGCCTTGCTGAGCGTGAGTTTAATTTATCTTGGGCTGATAAGATGCAGAGTGATAATAAGCTCTTGTCAGGTCGCTGGTGGACAGCACAGGAACATGGCAAACCATATATGTCACTTGAGCAAGACTTGGCAAAAACACTAGGTATTAAGCTAGGTGATAAGCTGGTATTTGATGTGGCAGGTAGTCCATTAGCTGTCACTGTCACCAGTATCAGAAAAGTGGATTGGGATACCATGCGGGCAAACTTTTTTGCAGTGACTCCACCTGGTTTGCTCGATCAATATCCAGCCAATTATATTAGTAGCTTTCACTTACCGATTGACGCCACAACGTCGTTAAATCTATTGGTGAAGGATTATCCTAATCTAACCGTCATTGATATTGCAGCGCTCATGCAGCAGGTGCGCGGTATTATGCAAAAAATGAGCAGTACTATTGAGTATGTGTTTGCTTTTAGTTTAATTGCAGGCATGGCAGTGTTGTATGCCGCGCTGGTAGCCACACGCGAGGAACGCATTTCGGAAGCTACATTAATGCGAGTATTTGGCGCCTCGCGGCGACAGGTAGGCATTGCTTATTTTGCTGAATTTGCTTGCATAGGGCTCATTGCTGCTTTGGTTGCAGCCATTGCCGCTAATGCGTTAGCGTATTACATCAGCGTGAATATTTTGGATATTCCATTTCAACTGAATCTGCCAGTTGCATTTGGCGCGATGCTAACAGCGGCAATCGTGATTCCGTTAGCTGCCTGGTTTGGGCTAAAAGGCTTTCTCAATATCCCGCCTAGGCGCTTACTTAACAGCATTTAACCATATTGGTGGTTGTATACAACCACCAATATGGTTGTATACAACCATAATTTGGCGTACATTCTTAAATTAATGCACTATAAATTCTTTGTTCGTTGATTATATTAGATATTTTAAATGTTTCATTTCTGGACTCGTTTTTGCATATATGCTTTGTACATATGTAACAAAGTGTTAAACCAATATTAGGAACCAGTATGCAAAGAACATCGTCCGGCCAACATAAAAAATCCAATTCATTAAAACCAAAGTTAATCGTAGTTGCAATTTTGGTAGCTTACACAACACCTCAACTTGTTAATGCAGAAACTAAAGCTGATGTAATCGTGTTAGAAAAAATTGAGGTGATTTCTACCACGCCATTACAAGGGATTGGTTTAGCAAAAGAGCTAGTTCCAGCCAATATCCAAACTGTTACAGGTGAAGAGTTAGAGAATCAGAATAGCTTAACGATTGCTGATTTTATGTCTAGCGGTATGTTAGGTATTAATGTTAATGAAGTTCAAAACAATCCATTTCAGCCTAATGTCAATTATCGTGGTTTTACCGCATCTCCATTGCTAGGTACACCCCAAGGTTTGTCAGTGTTCATGGATGGTGTGCGCATAAATGAGCCATTTGGCGATGTGGTTAATTGGGATTTAATTCCAATGAATGCAATTGCAGGTATGTCACTTATTCCAGGGTCTAACCCAGTATTCGGTTTAAATACCTTAGGTGGTGCGCTGTCATTGCAAACTAAAAGTGGACGTACTCACCCTGGCGGTAGCGTTGAGTTGTCAGGTGGTTCATGGGGCCGTGCCACGGGTTCTGCAGAAGTTGGGGGCGTTGCTGATAATGGTGTGGATTACTTTTTCTCTGGCAATGCATTCACAGAGCAAGGTTGGCGTGATTCTTCCCCTTCTGATGTGCGTCAGGCATTTGGAAAAATCGGTTGGCAAAATGAAACAACGGATATCAACTTGAGTATTACTGGTGCGGACAATGAATTGGTGGGTAATGGTTTTGTGCAAAAAGAATTTTTAGATAATTTAGGCTACGATTCAATCAATACCAAGCCAGATATTACAGATACACAGATGGTTTTCTTAAATTTAAACGGTAGTCATTATCTTAATGATGACACTATGTTAAGTGCTAATACTTATTACCGCAATGCACGTACTAAAACACTAAATGGTGACGTGAATGATGATGTAGATGACGCAGTGTTTTTGGCTGACTGTACAGGTGGGGCTGACCCAGAAGCTGAGTGTGGTGGTGCATTAAATCGCAGCAAATCTAAACGTATAGGTTATGGCTTTACAACGCAGTTAGCTTTTAATCAAGATTGGCTTGGAAAGAAAAATCAACTTGTGACAGGGTTGGGTTACGATTTAGGTCGTACTACATTTAGTCAATCAAGCGAATTAGGGAATATCACTGCATCGCGTGGAGTAACAGGTGTTGAAGAATTTAATGATGAAGCTAACGTTGAATTAAAAGCAAAAAGTAAGACATGGAGTATTTTCGCAACAGATACCTTATCTTTTAATGAAATATATCATTTAACGCTTTCCGGTCGTTACAACCACACTAAAATTGATAATAAAGATGGCGACATTGCACCACCTGATCCTGAGTCACTTACTGAAAAACACTCGTTTCATCGTTTTAATCCAGCAATTGGTTTAAGTATTACGCCAACTAAGCAAGTCTCTTTTTACGGTAGCTATAATGAAGGTAGCCGTGCACCCACTGCAATTGAACTGGGTTGTGCCTTTCAAGACTTAGATAATGATGGTATAGGTGACACACCTTGTCGCTTACCAAATGCAATGGCGGGTGATCCACCATTAAAACAAGTGGTTTCGAAAACATTTGAAGCTGGAGCACGAGGTAAATTAAACGAGTCATTTGGTTGGAGCGCAAGTGTATATCGTTCACAAAATACCGATGATATTCAATTTATTTCTTCTGACCCTGGTACTGGGTCTGGGAATTTCTTGAACGTTGGTAAAACACGTCGCCAAGGCTTAGATTTAGGTGTAGATGGTGCATGGAGCAACTTCCGCTGGAATGTTGGCTATAGTTATGTGCATGCAACCTATCAAAGCGAATTCAAAATCGCTAACGAAGTGAATACCAGTGCAGTAGGTGATGAGATTACAGTTTCTCGCGGTGATTACTTGCCTGGTATTCCTAAGCATCAATTTAAAGTGCGCGGTGAATGGCAAGCTTTACCAAACTGGGTAATTGGCACTAATGTTGTTGCCTTTTCAGACCAGTTTGCTTTTGGTAATGAAAATAACCAGCATGAAGGTGAAGGCGCTAAAGCACGTGGCTACACAATTGTTAACTTGGATACGCGCTATACCTTTGGTAAGTCTGGCTGGCAGGCATTTGCTCGTGTTAATAATGTGTTCGACAAAGAGTATTACAGTGCGGCTATGTTAGGTGAGTCATTCTTCACTGCAAATGGTACTTTTGATGGCGGAGATGATCATTTCCAACCACTTTATTCACCTGGTGCCCCGCGTGCAGGTTGGATTGGTGTGCGTTATGAGTTTGGTGGTAAAAAATCTACACCTACCTTTGACAACGATTAACTGAGTTCTTATTTTGCTTGCACACCTCATCTCTAATAACGCATCAAAATTAGTAGCACCACAGCCAATATTATTGATTGTGGAGGATGAGGTGTTGTTTGCTCGTGCCGTCATGCGGCGATTGCAAAAAGCAGGATATCAATGTGAGCATGTTGAAACGGTACAAGATGCGTTGGGTGTAGTTAAGCAGTTTGTACCAGATATTGTGTTGCTAGATATGCGCTTACCAGATGGCAATGGCTTAGATTTACTGCCAGAATTTGTGGCTAAAAATGCGGCTGTTATTGTGATGACAGCACATGGCGAAGTCAGCGATGCCGTTAATGCTATTAAACAGGGTGCGGTAGATTATCTTAAAAAACCGATAGATCTTGAAGAGTTGTTGTTGTCGATTCAAAAAGCCGAAACTGCGGCAGTACAAAGTAATAGTTTAGATTATTCACGCCAACGTAATGCACATGCCACTGAAGGTGTTGAGCTGTTGGGTAATAGTCCGGCGATGCAAAGTGTGAAAACACAAATCAAGCGCATTGCACAATTGGTCGCAAGCGACACGGTACCACCTACTGTATTGATTAGTGGGGAAACAGGGACAGGTAAAGACGTTGCGGCACGATTGTTGCATTTGTCGTGTGCCAACAGTGATAAACCTTTTGTACATATCGATTGTGCTTCTTTGCCAGCAGAATTGATTGAAAGTGAGTTGTTTGGACATGAAAAGGGTGCTTTTACAGGCGCTTTAACAACTCGTCCAGGTTTGATTGAGGCCGCGGAAGACGGTACACTTTTTTTAGATGAAATCGGTGAGTTGCCATTAGGTTTACAAGCTAAATTGTTGAATGTGCTTGAGCGTCGTGTTGTACGCAGATTAGGTTCAACTAAAGAGCGTGCAGTACCTGCCCGTTTTATTGCGGCTACTAATCGTGATTTACATGAAATGTCGCTTACAGGGCGCTTCAGGCAAGATTTATATTATCGCCTCAACGTAATGAGCATCGCCATGCCGCCATTATGCGAGCGTATGGGTGACGCGGTGTTATTGGCGCGTCATTTTGCAGCACAGACTTCTAGGCGTTATGGCTTGGCTACCCCAGTATTCTCGACAGATGCAATTACAATGATTCAAAACTATACATGGCCAGGCAATGTGCGTGAGTTGAAGCATCAAGTAAGCCGTGCAATGTTGTTATGTCATGAAAGCCATATTACAGAAGCTGATTTAATGCTACCAATGCGTAAAGTAGCCAATCAGTTTAATCTTGTGTCTCAACTTGAATCAAATACACATTCAAATGGTATGGCAATGCCAGCACAAACTACGCTAGACAGTGCGGAGAAAGCGATATTATTACAGGCGCTTGCAGAAGCTAGAAATAACGTATCACAAGCTGCGCGTAAGCTTGGTATTACTCGTATGACGATGCGTTATCGTATGGATAAGCACAATATTACACACTAGTTTTCAATATCATTTGATGAGTTAACAAGTCAAAAACTTTCATTCAATTTTCATTAGAAAAAGAGTTAAGTAAATTAAGCTAGGTTTATGAAGTTGGCTTTGGATCAGAATAATGTGTTTTGGCGTGTGAATATATCTGCTTTAGCAGATATATTCCACGGACAAGCCAAATACTGGCTTGGCACATATATTCTGTGGAGACGACCTTTACGGTGTTAGCTCGTAGGCTGGACTTTTTAATTGTGCTTTATGCATTCCATCTGCATTGGGCGCAAAAATCCGCATCAGATCAAGCACAGGCACTGGCTCATGTTCACTTGTGTCATGCTCATGGTTAAAGCAGGCAGTGGCAAGCGGTGACCACTCCATACCAGCTTTGGATAAGTCACAGGCTTGATTGTCGCTTACAATAATGAGGCTGGGCGGCTGGGCTAGCCAGAGCGCGCCAAATTGAGGGGTCTCACCTTGCCTCGTTTGGTAACCCACGATGCCGATATATTTTTGTCTTTCCATATCCAAATTCGATTTGCTATTGCCCAGCCATATTGCAATATCCATCAAGGGGATAGGGCGACCCTGCCAGTAAATGACCTCACGACAATGCGCAGGCGCAAGAGGAAAGGGATAGCGTGACGCTGCCTGATCCAGATGCAATAGTTCACGTTGTCCGACAGCTGCCCGGTGCTGTGAATCAAACTGTAATATCCATGCTTTAGTATCAGCCATAATGACTCCTGCTTGTCTTTAAATGACTGATTCCTGTGTCTTGGAAAGTTAAAAAGTCTGCCAACAGTTGTGGGCTGGTGAGGCAAGCCATACTATCCTCGTAATGTACTAACGCAGTGATTGGAGAATTGGCAGATACCATGCAAACTGGTATTGATTGCGGTCGAACTTCGTTTTTTGCCATCAGTATTACTTCATTGCACACCAAGCCCACAAAGCCGTTTTCAATACTCAGTAATGCACAAATGCGATACGATTCAGGCAGGGTATCGTGAATGCCAAGATCTTCGGTCAGACAGTAAACAGGCCATGCACTCCCTTGAAAACTAATCCAGCCTATGCCATTTGCGGGCGGCTCCTTGGACTCTAAATCGGCAATCGATTCCAGCGTTCGGATACCATCCTGCAATAGCATTAAGTTTAAGCTACCTAGTTTAATAAGGGCGTAACGTTCAGCTGCTAATTGCAGTTTGTTTGGTGCTTGCAACTCTGTTACCCGCACAGCGCCACCACTTGTTGAACAAGAAGATCGCCATTAAATGGTTTGGTCAGGTAGAGGTTCACACCAGCTGCGTCTGCCTGCTGGCGGTGTTTCTCAGTAGAGCGGGAGCTGATCATAATAACAGGCACTTTACTCGTGCTTTCTTGCGCTCTAATATGTGTAGTAAATTCCAAGCCATTCATACGTGGCATTTCCATATCCACCAAGATAATATCAGGGACTTTCTTGCCCATGATATTAATAGCCTCTACGCCATCCATTGCGGTATGTACTTCATAGCCAGCATTACGCATCACACTCTCTGCCGCACGGCGAGCAGTCAGCGAGTCGTCAATGACCAATGCGAGACGCTTGCTTGTTGCCTTGCCTTGTTCACGCTTTGCGGTGAAAGCTTGATCCTGATCGCTACGCTCGAAACGACCCTGTTCAAAACGCCCCAGGTTTCGCAGCAGTTCTGGCATATCAAGCACTGGAGCAACACTACCATCATCCAGAATGGTGGCGCCAATGACGCCCCTTGCCTTAGGCACATAGCGCCCTAAGCTTTTAACTACTAGGTCGCGGCTATCCGTGACTTCTTGCACTAAGATGACCCGTAACGCACCTGAATCCAATCTAACAATCAATGCAGGAAAGCCAGAACGGTGCTGTTGGCGTCGGTCTACGGGCAGGTTGAGCAGAACCTCAAGATTGATGACTTCATAAACCTGCCCTTGCGAGTGGTAAGTATAGCCGTTACCTACCAGCTTGATCTGGTCAGGAGAGATGTAATGAATGTCTTCAACACCACGGCTTGATACGGCCAGCAATTTATCTCGCAGGCGTACCAGCAGACCATGAGTAGAAATGAGCGTAGCGGGAATGCGCAGCTCAACGTTAAGGCCACGGTCTTGCTCAGTGTGCAGGCTGATCGAGCCCTTCATTTCCAGCACATGGCTATACACCACGTCCATACCAATACCACGTCCAGAAACCTGCGTTGCTTCATTTCTGGTGGAGAATCCTGGGGCTAGAATCAAACGACCCATTTCTTCATCAGTTAGTATGTCGTCCGCGCTAATCATAGTCTGTGCTAATGCCGTGGCCTTGATAGCGTCTAGGTTCAGTCCGGCACCATCATCCTTGCAGCGCACCACGAGATAATTGCCTTCTCGTCCGAATGATAAGTCAATGCGACCCACCGCATTTTTTCCGTGCTGGCGGCGTACCTGTTCAGATTCAATGCCATGATCAATAGCATTACGTAGCACATGCATCAATGGATCAACCAAATTACTCAACACATTACTATCGACGAATGTTTGTGCACCGGTAAGTCTAAGCTCAACCTGCTTATCAAGCAGGCGGCAGGTTTGTCTGACGCTGCGTTGCAAGCGAGAGAATATGGTGTTGACCGCCACCATACGGGTACGCATGACGGCGTTCTGGCTTTCGATATGTAATCGATGCTGTCCTTCTAGCACTTCATTTAGCCCCAGTAGCGTCGCTTCCGATTCTGCGGACATTTCACGACCTTCGGCGGCAGCTTTAAGCAAGCGACCGGTAATGGTATGAAGCTCGCTGTAGTGCTCAAACTCAAGCGGATCAAAATCTGTTTGGTTGCCACCACCATGCAATCGTGCAGATGCACCGCGTATATCGACCAGGTTTTCCAGTTCAGCGGTAAGCTGCTGGAACAAAACGTGTTGATTATTAACAATCTTGCTTTGCTTTCTTGCCTGTCTCAGCCGTTCTTGCAACTGACCGTTGGAAATGATCATTTCACCAGAAAGCCTGAGTACTTCGTCTACCACACTGGCAGGCACCCTAAGCATAGGGGTTGCCGCTTGTGAGGCAAGACTTGAATCTTCGTTATCATCCAGTGCTACTTTGGTGGCAGCATAACTGGTAGCAACATCACTATTAGCAAGATCAGGGCTATTCAGCTCTACCTCTGCTTCAGATACGCCTTCATGGTCAATGCGATTAGCCCAATCCAGTACACCCTGCAAAACTTGTAACGCATCTTCCGGCTCTGACCCCATGCCCAATAAAGCCTCAGTCATGGTTTCGAGGCAGTCGCCAGCATTTAGCATGACTGCTGCCAATGTGCGGTTTGGCATCACACCTTGCTTGGCTAATGCAATGAGGATATCTTCAAGATGATGGGTCAGGTTGGCAATGCCGCGTACGCCTACGGTATTGGCTGCGCCCTTCAATGTATGCGCGGCTCGTTTCGCATCTTCCAAGTCAATCAATGCGCCTTTACCAGCGGCAATGCGCTGCACGGCACCAGTAAATGCGCCCATTTGTACTGGTAATTCTTGTAAAAGGGCATTCAACAAATCTAAATTGATATCTTCAGGTACGGCCATTGAAACGTCATCAGGCGTAGCCTGAGTTTGTCGCGGTGTAGATTCCC
>DASQFK010000198.1:0-3575 GCA_035633175.1 Methylotenera sp. | reverse complement strand
AATTTTTCAGGTGGTGAAAAGTCGCGACTCGCTTTGGCATTGTTGATATGGACGCGGCCTAATTTATTACTATTGGATGAGCCGACTAATCATCTGGATTTAGAAATGCGCCACGCGTTAACATTGGCGCTACAAGATTATCAAGGCGGCGTGATTCTGGTATCGCATGATAGAGCCTTGCTGCGTGCTACATGTGATGAATTTATTTTAGTGGCAGATGGCAAAGCCGAACCATTTGATAGTGACCTAGAAGGTTACAGCCAATGGCTAAATGAGCAGCGTTTAAAAGAAAAACAAGCAACATTGGCAACAAATTCTGATACAACGAATAAAAATGGTGGTGGCTTAAAGCGTGCGTTAAGCAAGGCAGAACGACAAGCCAGAATCGTAGAACGTCGACCACTTGTGAAAGAGTTAGATTTGATTGAGCTTAATATTGCTAAGTGGCAAACCGATAAAAAAGCCTGTGATGAACGCTTGAATGATAGCGCGCTTTATAGCGCAATCGATAAGACAGAATTGCAGAACTTATTAAAAAAACAAGCAGAATTGTCGAATCAGATAGACGTTGCT
Organism: Methylotenera sp.; assembly: GCA_035633175.1. GTDB lineage: Bacteria > Pseudomonadota > Gammaproteobacteria > Burkholderiales > Methylophilaceae > Methylotenera. Next base: position 3,002 of record DASQFK010000198.1, on the reverse strand, counting down.
GAAGAACGTTGGTTAGACTTACATGAGCAGTTAGAAGCGATGCCTGAGATTTAAAGACTTTAAAGGAAGCATAATGGGGAAAACCAGATTAGAAGCATTTAGCGATGGTGTGATTGCCATCATCATCACCATTATGGTGCTCGAGATGAAGGTGCCTCACGGTACAGATTTTGAATCACTTAAACCGCTATTGCCTGTGTTTTTGAGTTATGTATTAAGCTTTATTTATGTCGGTATTTACTGGAATAATCATCATCACATGATGCATACGGTTAATCATGTGACCGCTGGCATCTTATGGGCTAATTTACATTTACTTTTTTGGTTGTCATTATTCCCGTTCGTCACGGGTTGGATGGGTGAGAATCACTTTGCCGCATTGCCGTTAGCACTTTATGGTGTTGTGTTGTTAATCGCCTCTTTGGCTTATTTCATTTTGCAAAAAACCATAATTGCCAGTCAGGGAGAGCATTCTGTTTTAGCTAAAGCGGTAGGGCGTGATATTAAAGGAAAGTTATCGTTAGTCATGTATGTGTGCGGCATTGCAGCAACTAGCTTTTCCACTTTGACTGCAGCCATCATTTACGCATTGGTTGCTTTAATGTGGCTGATTCCTGATAAGCGGATTGAAAGCGTCGCTAGTGAATAGAGTCGTAAGTGAATAGATATACGCAGTATGAGTGATTTATTACAGGTAAGTACGAATCAAATAAGTAGTGTTAAAAAATTAAAAGTAAATTTAAGGATTGTATGGAATTTCAATACTCAAAACGCATTAAGTTAATGCATGCCATGTGCTTAGCGGAAACATTACGCGAAGACGAAGCTCAACCAAATACCAACTTAGACCAATATGACGCACTCGCTGCCGCTGATTACCTGAGTTGCTATGTTACTTTTAGGGCAATTCAAGCAGCTGAGCGTTCACCATTAGCTGAACGCAGTGAAAACTTTGATATGTTAAGTGTCTATCAAGCTTATGCAATGCTGGTTTACGCGTTCTTAACTTCGCCATTAGTGCGAGAAGACATTGTGCCAAATCCGCAAGCTGCGCAAATCACCATTGCAAAAACCTTGTTTGCCGGCTTGCCCGACCCAGAGTTGATGGAAATTATTGAATCTGGTTTCACTAAATTTCAATTAATTGGCGATGCTGAAGCCGAGCATTGGACAGAATTCAGAGAAAACTTAGATAAGCTGACAGTTGCCTTTGTGATTGCAGGTACTGATGATGATAGCCCGCATAGCAAGGATGAAGTGTTGCCGCTATTTGGGCAGCTGCTCAGCCAGCTTTGCGAGGCGTTTGAGAATATTTGATTAACATAAAATAATGCCTATTAATCTGCAAGATTAATAGGCATTGGTATTACATTTTATTGATGATTATCCTGAATGGTAGCTTTCGCTACTACATTAGATAACCCGGCTTACATCAGAGCTATTTGCATCTGAACTATTTGAATCACTACTATACTGCTTTTGTTTAAAACTTGAACGCTCACCGTGAGCATCACCATGCCTGAATTCACGTTTGTGTATTTTAGCTTCACGTGCTTTTACTCGTTGTTCAGGCGTTAATAAAGCAAAGATCTTTGCTTCATTGCGCGCCCGTGCAAGGGTTTTTTCCTTATCTAGATTTGCCAGTTTGTCGGCAAGTTGCTGCACTTTAGCCTCATCAAATTTATCTGCTTGAGAAGCGGTACGTAACTCTTGCCTTAACTGTATTTCTTGTTTGTGCTGGTCGCGCATAATCGGCATTTGCGCATGCATCAAAGTGAATAATTGATCTTCCTGTGCGCTAGTCAGGTTTACGTCACGCAGGTAATGCGGCACACCAGGCTTACCCATGCCATGATGCATTCTTGCACCTTTCTCACAGTGCGAACCTCTGTCCATTTTATGATCCGGTTTGCCCACGTTTGGTCCATCGTCGTGCGCTAAAGCCAGTGTTGCCAGTGGAAATGAAATTGCTACGATAGAAGCAGCCAACACCTTTTTAAATGTGAATTGTTTATTTGTAGTAAAAATCTTGTTCATGATATTCCTCTTGATTTCAAAAATAGTTTTGAATAATTCTTAAATAGCGACTCTAGTAATAAATTACTATTTACCACTTATTTAAGATGTTGCCAGTTTGCAGGTTCTACATGTAAAGGGCTGTTAAGCGTATGTAAAGCCAAGTAAAAATAGGTAAAGTTAGCGATGAATGATTGTGACAAGCGATAACGCTGGTTAAGATGGCAACATCTAAACTACTATTAACTACTTAGGTCAATTTAAAACACCCCATGCAAACAGTCTTATTGATAGATGATGATGTTGAACTGGTAGAAATGCTTAAGGAGTATCTTGAGCTCGAGAGTTTTAATGTGCAAGTTGCGCATGATGGTGCTGTCGGGGCGCAGATGGTGTTACAACAATCGCCTAATCAAATGATAGATATTGTCGTGCTTGATGTGATGATGCCGAAAATAAACGGTATTGATACGCTTAAAAGCATTCGTCAGCAGAGCAATGTGCCCGTGATTATGCTGACTGCAAAAGGGGATAATACTGACCGTATTGTCGGGCTGGAGCTGGGCGCAGATGACTATGTGCCCAAACCCAGTACACCGCGTGAGATCGTGGCGCGTATACGTGCTATTTTGCGTCGTGTAAAACCGCAGGAAGAAAGCATCGGCGTACCTACTACGCAGATCAACGTTGGCCCACTGACCATCTGGCCTACACAGCGCCTTGTAGAATGGGATGGCCAGCCTGTCACGCTGACAAGTACAGAATTTAATTTGCTGGAAATTTTAGCTAAGAATGCAGGACAAGTGGTCACCAAGCAAGATCTATCGCAATTCGCTTTAGGTCGCCCACTGGCACGGTTTGACCGCAGCATTGATGTGCATTTAAGCAGTGTGCGCCATAAGCTCGGACTTTTGCCGGATGGCCGGCAATGCATACAAACGGTTTTTCGCCTTGGTTATCAGTTGCTTAAAGATTAATAATTAGAT
>DASQFK010000197.1:0-6985 GCA_035633175.1 Methylotenera sp. | reverse complement strand
GCAAATCTCAAACACCAGCATAATCTTGGACGCGGCTGGTCTGCTGGCTACAGCATAGAAAAAGTTTCAGATGACCAGTATTTTTCTGACTTATCTACCCATATCGTCACCACCAGCCGGATTAACCTGCCACAGCAGTTTAATGTAGATTATGCAGATGATACTTGGCAATTTAACGGGCTCGCACAGAAATACCAGACATTAGATGGTTTGTCTTATCCTTACGAACGTTTGCCCCAATTAACGTTAAAAGGTAATAAGTATTACGGCGATATAGATGCTAATCTATACACACAGCTTGTTGCGTTTGATACAAACAATAATGCTCCGGAGATATCACCAACTACGGGGAAGCCTGTCCCCACTGGAACACGTTTTACGCTTTACCCAAGTATTAGCATGCCGTTCAATAAGCCATATGGCTATATCACACCAAAATTCGGTGTACATCATACTAGCTATGATCTAAACAATATCGCAAATAACTTGGAGTCACAACAACGCACTTTGCCTATATTTAGTGTGGACAGTAGCTTGTATTTTGATCGTGACGTTAAATTAGGCAGAAGCGATTATTCGCAAACGATAGAACCTAGAATGTACTATGTATATATTCCAGATAAAAAGCAGTCAGATATTCCAATCTTTGATACGAGTGAAGCCGATTTGAACTTCACTACTTTATTTAGTGAAAATCAATTCACGGGTAATGACCGTATTAACAATGCTAATCAGCTCAGTTTAGCATTGACCACACGCTTGATTGAAAGCAGCACAGGTACAGAGCGCCTATCAGCCGCTATTGGTCAGCGTTACTATTTCGCGGATCAAGTAGTAACTATGCCAGGAAAGGGTTTTAGAAAAAACAACAGCTCTGACATTATTGCCGGACTCTCAGCTAATTTAAAAACTAGCTGGAATGTAGATGCTTTTTGGCAATACAACACGGATGATTCAAACTCAGTTCGTACCACGTTAACCAGCCGCTTTAATCCTGAACCGGGAAAAGCGCTGAACCTAAGTTACAGTTATAGACGTGATTCACTTGATCAATTTGACATTTCTGGCCAATGGCCATTGGGTCGTGGCTGGTACGGCGTTGGGCGTGTAAACTATTCATTGCGTGAAAATCAGGTAATCGAAACTCTTGCCGGTATAGAGTATGATGCAGGTTGCTGGCAAACGCGAACCGTAGTGCAGCGCGTAAGCACTGCTACTGCCGATGCTAACTATGCGTTTTTCTTTCAGCTTGAGTTAGGTGGGCTGGCCTCTATTGGCGCTAACCCACTCAGCATTATTAAGCGCAATATTCCAGGATACGTGAGCACGGGCCTCATCCCTGAAACTTACCAACAACCTTATTACGAGTAACTATTTTGCGCACTTTCATAAAATTCTTATTATTAGCCTCTGCTTTACTTCTACCAGTCAGCCACTTTAATGCAATAGCAGCAGAAGTGATCAAGCTGGACCGTATAGTGGCGATTGTTGATCAAACCGTCATTACCGAGCAAGAGTTGGAGAGCCGCATTCGCACGGTCACTGCGCAATTCAAGAAACAAGGTACCGACTTACCCGAAGAAAGTGTTTTACGTAAGCAAATTCTGGAGCGCTTGATTTCAGACGCACTACAGTTGCAATATGCAGCACAAACTGGCCTTAAGATAGATGATAATCAACTGGATAAAACCATAGAGCGAATTGCCGAACAAAACCAGATGACACTCACAGAATTTGGTGAAGCGTTGGCTAAAGATGGCATTAGCATGCGTAAATTCAGATCGGATATTCGCAGTGAGATTACCATAGCTCGCCTGCGTGAGCGCGAAGTCGATGGCCGTGTGAATGTCACAGAATCTGAAATTGATAATTATTTAACCACGCAAGCTTCACGCAATGAAAGCCAGGATGAATTTGAAATATCACACATAATAGTTCGTATGCCTGAAGAAGGCGCAACCGAAGATATACAAAAAGCAAAAACTAAAATTGATGATGCAGTCAAGCAGTTAGCAGCAGGGACTAACTTTGCCAAAGTTTCTGCGAGTGTTTCTGATGCACCCAATGCGCTTGAAGGTGGCAACTTGGGGTGGAAAAGTGGCGCGCAAATGCCTGCTCTCTTTTTAGATGCTTTAAACAATATGCAAGTTGGGGACTTCTCACCCGTACTACGCAGCCCCAGTGGTTTTCATATACTTAAACTTAACAACAAACGTGGCGGCAGTTCGCCATTGGTCATTGAGCAAACACATGCCCGCCATATACTCATTAAGCTTTCAGAAGTGATGAATGAAAAAGATGGTAAAGCTAAAATGGATAATATTAAAGAGCGTCTCGACAATGGGGAAAAATTTGAAGCACTTGCGCGTCAATTTTCTGAAGACAGCACTGCCTCAAATAGTGGTGATTTAGGCTGGGTAAACCCTGGAGACACCGTACCACAGTTTGAAAAAGCGATGAACGAACTCAAAGATGGGCAAATTAGTGAGCCTGTTCGCACACAGTTCGGTTGGCATGTCATTCAAGTGCTGGAGCGTCGCAAACAAGATATGAGTAAAGAGGCTGCACGTTTAAAAGCACGTCAGGAAATACGCACCAGAAAAGCCGATGAAGCTTATCAAGACTGGATACGTGAACTGCGTGATCGCGCTTACGTTGAATTGAAGCTTGAAGATAAGTTTTAGTTTTAGCCTAACTTAATTACGGTTAGCCTCATAACTAATTTATTTACATAAGCAATTTGATCATATCTCAGAACACAAAACGGTAATATTTTGACCAGCCAGTTACCTTGTATTGCCATCACGGCGGGTGAGCCAGCAGGCATCGGCCCAGATTTATGTACCCTACTGGCACATCAACCAGTGAATGCCAGCATGGTTGTGATCGCCGATGTTGATATGCTTAAAGCACGGGCCGCGCAACTTAACATATCTATAAAAATAATCCCTTACGTCGCTAATACTGTTCAGCAACATCTTGGTGATGGCACCCTAACTGTGTTGCATCGCCCAGTTAAGCACCCTGTTTCTGCAGGTATTTTAAATCCACAAAATAGCCCTTACGTATTAGATACGCTAAAGACAGCAGCACTAGGTTGTGTTCATGATGAATTTAATGCAATGATTACCGCCCCTGTACATAAAGGCATTATTAACGATGCGGGCATTACTTTTAGTGGTCATACTGAATTTTTAGCCGAACTTACAGATACTGCACAAGTGGTGATGATGTTAGTCGGGGGGGGTATGCGTGTGGCACTTGCTACCATTCATATGGCGTTGAAAGATGTACCTGCAGCCATTACGCAAAATAGTCTTGAAACTACCATCCGCATTTTGCATCACGATTTAGTAAAAAAGTTTGGCATTCAAAACCCACGTATTCTAGTGGCGGGTCTTAACCCCCACGCTGGCGAAGATGGATATTTAGGTCGTGAAGAAATCGAAGTCATTAACCCCGTGCTAGAAAAGTTACGCGCGGAAGGCATGCAATTAACTGGCGCGCTCCCCGCCGACACCTTATTCGCTAAGCATCATTTAAGCACCGCAGATGCGGTACTGGCAATGTATCACGATCAAGGTTTACCCGTGTTAAAACACGCCAGCTTTGGTGAGGGCGTGAATGTCACGCTAGGCTTGCCGATTATTCGCACCTCGGTAGATCATGGCACAGCGCTCGATTTGGCAGGAACAGGCAAGATCAACATGGGCAGTATCCTAGCCGCGATTGATTTAGCAATCACCCTTGCCAACAATAAATTAAAAAGTCCGACTACATCATGAAACACATTGCTAAAAAACGCTTCGGACAGAATTTTCTTACCGACCAAAGCGTAATCGCCAGTTTGGTTGAAGCTATTTCTCCCAAAACGGATGACCTAATGGTGGAAATCGGCCCAGGTTTGGGGGCGTTAACTAAGCCGTTGTTACAAAGATTGGATCTTCTACATGTAGTCGAAGTCGATCGCGACATCATCGCGTGGATGCAAAAAGAATACGTAAAACATAATATTACGATTCACAATGCAGATGCCCTCAAATTTGATTTTACTAGTTTAGGTACGAATGTTCGCGTTACAGGCAACTTACCTTACAACATCTCCACCCCCATTTTATTCCATCTGCTAGACAATGTTGCGCATATTACCGATATGCACTTTATGCTGCAAAAAGAAGTAGTCGAACGTATGGTTGGTGAGCCGTCAACACCAGCCTATGGTCGTTTGAGTGTTATGCTGCAATATCGCCTACGTATGGATTACCTCATTACCGTACCGCCAGAAGCATTCGAGCCTGCGCCTAAAGTGGAATCGGCCTTTGTCCGTTGTGTACCGCATGCCGTTTTACCCCATGTTGCAAAAGATGAAGCATTATTTGCGAAAGTAGTCACTGCTGCGTTTGGCCAGCGCCGTAAAACCTTGCGTAACACACTTAAAGGTTTACTGGATGACGATGGATTTATCGCGCTTAATATCAACCCTCAACTCCGTGCAGAAAACTTAGCGGTTGCAGATTTTGTAGCGATTGCAAATTACCTTACCTGATATTTCAAAACTAGATATTTCAAACCAGTATATTTCAGACTGATATAATTCACACAAACAAAATTTAACTCAATCAACTATCGTTAGGACATTATCTTGAGAATCATTCTTTTAGGCGCACCAGGCGCAGGTAAAGGCACACAAGCCACTTTCATTAAAGAAAAATTCAATATCCCACAAATTTCCACTGGCGATATGTTGCGTGCCGCGGTTAAAGCAGGCACACCATTAGGTTTAGAAGCTAAAGCTTTTATGGATAGCGGAGGTTTAGTGCCAGATGCTGTGATTATCGGCTTGGTGAGTGAGCGCATCAAAGAAGCAGATTGCAAAAATGGCTTCTTGTTCGATGGTTTCCCACGCACCATTCCGCAAGCGGATGCCATGAAAAACGCAGGTGTAGGCATTGATTACGTTGTTGAAATTGACGTGCCAGATGAAGCGATTGTTGAGCGCATGAGTGGTCGTCGTTCACACCCAGCCTCTGGTCGTACCTACCATGTAAAATTCAACCCGCCAAAGGTTGCAGGTAAAGATGATGTAACAGGTGAAGACTTAGTACAACGTGAAGACGACAAAGAAGAAACCGTAAAAACTCGTTTAAACGTGTATCACAGCCAAACCAAACCACTAGTGAAATACTATGTAGATTGGGCAAACAGCGGCCTACAAGGCGCACCTAAGCATATATGTGTGAATGGTTTAGGCGAGATGGAAACGATTAAAAACAATATCTTTGCTGCACTTGTTTAATTAATAAATTGCGGTGTGTTGATTGAACTTAATCATTTAGGTGTAATAAAAATCACTCATTAATTGAACAATAGATGTGTGTTCTGAAAATAAACTTTTTATCAGCCAGCCCCAATAAAAGATTAAGTTCATTTTTGGGGTCTACTTTACGTTAGCCGTCACAGGGGCCCATATGAGCACGTGGCAGTTCAGTTCAACAATCAGCCAAGAGCGAGCAGATACTCTTCTACAGGGCCCGGCCTACGACGAGATTGTTGAGATGCTTGGGCGAGAGATGAACGTTCTCTGTGGTCATCGGCAGGAGTGCGACGATATGTCGGGTTTCGCGCGCGTGGTCTTCAATCTCCAAGTCCCCAGCACAACGTTCGATCTCTTCTTCAATTCTGAGCAAGCGTAGGGCGCAATAACTGTAAGGCATTGCGCCGTATTCACAATCTTTCTTTCGGCGTATTACGCTGCGCTGCTATTTAGACCTACATGACAATCCCCCTGCTGTCGCGCCGAGTAGCGCAGTCTTAATGGGAGTTTTCGGCAAGCGGCTGTTTGAGCATAAGCGAGTTTCCGATTGCCGCCCATTAAGATGAGCAACGCAGGAAACAAGCGACGGGGGTAGCCTTTTCTTTGGTTACTTTCTTTTGGCTAAGCAAAAGTAAAGTAACTCGCCAGTCGCGCGAAAGCGACCAATAACTAATACGCATAAATCCAAAAAATTAAAAGCCACTAGATTCCGACTTTCGTCGGAATGACGAATAGTTGGCTAAAAGATTCCAAATAACTCCCAGAATGACGCACACCCTGCTTAGAGGTATAATCTTGGAATATAAAATCAACCTTTAAGCCTCGCACATGCAACAGCAATATCCTTTCAAAGAAGTAGAACAATCTGCCCAAACCTATTGGGAAACCAATCAAACATTCGCAGCTAGCGAAACATCAGATAAGCCAAAATATTATTGTCTATCGATGTTTCCGTACCCAAGCGGACGCTTGCACATGGGTCACGTGCGCAACTACACGATTGGCGACGTGCTCAGCCGCTTCCATAAAATGAAGGGCTTTAACGTGATGCAGCCTATGGGTTGGGACGCGTTTGGTCTGCCTGCTGAAAATGCCGCTATTAAAAACGAAACTGCACCCGCAGCCTGGACTTACAGCAATATTGAACACATGAAAACGCAGCTTAAGCAATTGGGCTTAGGCGTAGATTGGAACCGTGAAATTGCGACTTGCAAGCCTGAGTATTACAAATGGGAACAATGGCTATTTACCGAGCTTTTCAAAAAAGGATTGATTTACAAAAAAACATCTACGGTGAACTGGGATCCAGTAGACGGTACTGTTTTAGCCAATGAGCAAGTGATTGATGGCCGCGGCTGGCGTAGCGGCGCACTGGTAGAAAAGCGCGATATCCCACAGTATTTCATGAAGATTACTGCCTATGCTGAAGAGTTGCTGAATGATTTAGACAAATTGGATGGTTGGCCTGAGCAAGTAAAAACCATGCAACGTAACTGGATAGGCAAAAGCTACGGTTGCGAAGTGGAATTTCCAATTGTCGGCCAAAGCGGGAATTTAAAGGTTTATACCACTCGTCCAGATACATTGATGGGTGCGACTTATGTCGCTGTAGCGGCGGAGCATGCGCTTGCAACATTGGCTGCGCAAAGCAACTCTGCATTGGCGGATTTT
>DASQFK010000196.1:0-3911 GCA_035633175.1 Methylotenera sp. | reverse complement strand
TCACCGGATCCAATTTGCCTAAGCTTGCGCGCTCAGTCAGGTCAATCGTGTACTTTTTGAGTGACTCGCGATTACTTTCACCTTCTTGATCATTGACATGATCACTGCCACGCACAGCAGTGACAGCCGCTTCAAGCGCAGTTTTAGTCAGGCCATGCTGTTTAAGCAGTTTGCCAGTTTCGCCCTTGTCTTCAGCAAGCGCGAGCAGAAACATCTCACTGGCAATGTATGCATCGCCGCGTTTCTGCGCAAGTTTATCGGTAACATTAAGTAGATTATTAAGGTCGCGAGAAATGGCGACTTCGCCATTATGCGCAGAGGATTTTGGTAAATTTGCTATTGCGCCATTTAAGCTGGTTTTTAGCGGGGCAAGATTAACGCCGGCGCGGGCTAATAATGATGCCGCGCCGCCATTATCTTCCTGCAGCAAAGCCAACAGTAAATGCTGTGGCTCAATCGCCGTATTATCCGCGCCAACCGCAATGCTTTGTGCATCACTTAATGCCTGTTGAAATTTTGTGGTGAGTTTATCGAATCGCATTTTTATCCTTTTTAAATTCTAATTACACGGATAGCCTGTGGTGCTACTAGCCAAGGTGCTATCAAGTAACTGTGATTGATTAGTATCAAGGTGGGGCAGTTTTTGCAATTTTCAATAATGAGTGTTTCCCTCAATGCACGCACAAAAAGTTGGGATTTTTAATTCAGGGATATCAGTTGGTAACCATGCAAGGTATTCCATGACAAATATACCTGCTTACTTTTGCTTAACAAGGTCGGGTAATCCGCTTTATTAGTACTGCTAGCCAGTATTTTTGCAGCGCTCCAGCTTCTGCCGCCATCCTCTGAATACATGCTGACTATTTTATAATTTTTAGCTTCATTCTCACGCCATGCTAACCACAGGCGCTCACTTCCTGTTTTATCGCTTAGGCTTAATATAGAAGGATGCCCAGCCTGATTTGCATTATTGCCAAATTTTTTCGCAGGTGATGATGCCCATGCAGCACCATCCATTCGACTATAGTAAAGACCAGGTTTGGCATCATTGCCATCAAAATATGCCATGTGATAGCCCCACCAATTGGCGCCCTCGCCTCCAGAAGCGATTGCCGCGCCTTGATGCGGACAGCCATCTATCTTCCAATGGCCAAAAGTAGCGCGGTGCAGGCTAGGCTTATCATTGGTTTTTGGAATCTCGGCAATCATATGATCGCGCTCGCTGCCTTCAAACACATGCCGCCACAGTGCAACGACAGTTCCATCGGGCTTGTTCGTGGTGACAATACGGCAACACTCGCAACTGCTATCGGCAAGCTTTTGCTCGGTGGCAAAGCTTGCGCCTTTATTCGTGGAAACGGCATAATAAATTGCCGCACCCTCGTAGGGCTTGTTTGCCGCTTTAGCCGTGACTAAATCGCGCTTATCTACCCAGGTAACAGTAATATTGCCATTGGGCGCAATGTTAATCGCATCAAAACGATGTGTGATTTCAGCGCGATCCTGATGCACAATCATAGGCTTTTCAAAGGTTTTACCCCCATTGATAGAACGTGCAAACCAAATATAACCGGTGAATGGCTTGGTTAACATTTCTGTCCAAGTGAGGTATATATTGCCTTCTGGGCCTATTGCGATCTTAGGTCTTGCTTCGCCCTCGGCACCTATTTTTTGTGGTTGCAGATTAACTAACACAGGCTTTGAAAAACTTTTACCAAGATCAGTACTTTTATCTACTTGAATAGAACCATCCTTGGCGCCCGCACGCCACAAATTGCCGCTGGCATCAAACGCTACACTAATAGCAAGTGTAGATTTTTGATGTTCTGTATGTTCTCCATGCGCAGAAACCTGAAACGTGCTGCCCAATAAACTTAAAAAAATTATCAAATAACGCATTGTTTTACCTCTATAAATATTAATAAGTGAAAGGCCTTAGCCTTAAAGGCTTTTCACTTATAGTCGTTGACTCAACAAACAAGTTCGTTACTAGCAACAATCTTGTTTAATGATTCAGCACTTAACGCATTGATTAATAATAAAATTTAAATTGCAAATAGCCAGTGCGCTGCGGGTAAGGATGGAATACATAGGCTTTGTAATTATTTAAATTATCAATCCCTAAAGATGCTGTCCATCTGTCAGCAAATTTGTAAGTTGTTTTTAAATCCATAATAAAAAACTTACTCGCTCCGCCAAAAGTATCAGGATTGGTATCGCTATTATCTAAAGCATTGTATTGCCGACCGCTGTAACGTGCCGCTAAACTATATGTAAGATGGTTGCCCTGATGATAGGTTGCAACAGCTTTGAACATACTGCGAGGAATACGTACCGGCTTATTTCCCTCTGTTGTAGGGTCTGCATCATTTCGCAAAATTTCTGCATCCGTAAAGGTTGCGCTACCTTGTAGATCCAAGCCATGGACGAATACATTTTGCCACTGTGCAGCAAGTTCGATTCCTCTGGTACGCACATGATCAACATTCTGAATGAAGCTACAACCTCTAGTATTGGTACAGGTTCCCGTATCGTAAGGAATCGCACCATTGAGACTCACGGTTTGTGAAATCAATGCATCATATTTATTTTCATGAAATAAACTTGCACGAATCAGACCATTTTCAAAGCGACGTTCAGCAGTCAACTCCCCGGCAATCACTTCCTCTGGTTTTAAATCAGGGTTACTTTGCACAAAGTAAGGCACAGCACCATTTTGCAATGGCTGATAAAGCTCGCCAACAGTTGGAAAGCGAAATGCCTGCCCAACCGATGCACGAAAGCCCCATTCGGGTTGCGGTTCAAAACTCAAAGAAAGTTTAGGTGAAAATTTAGTTTCTGATTTATCTTGATAGTTAGCGGTGGTTAATACGTTAGCGATGGTGGTTTGGTTACGTCCATCATTTGCTTCCCAATATTCAGCACGACCACCCAATGTAAGTGCCCACTGCGGATCAATTTGCCATTTATCCTGAGCATAAATAGCCTGCGTTTGCGTTTCACCTCGGGCTGTGGTGTTCAAAATACCTTTTTCACCTTCTGACCAATCCGCAGTACTGTTTGTTTTACTGCGAAATTGATACAGATCAATATGATAGCCAATATCAATCGTGTGATCTTTAGGACTTAATGTGCCGCGCGCATCAAAAACGGTCCAGCCGGTGCCATTTAAATCCGTCACACGGCCTACTCGATTAATATAGGGATTACCGCCATTGGCACCTGTAATAGCGCCGCCAGAAGGTGCGGTTGAACTGCTGTTTTTATCTTTCTGATAATCATAATCCGATAACGTTAATTGCCAATCAAATAATCCTTTGCTATTCGATTTCACATCCAAAGCATGCATAATATGCAAGGCCTCAGCCTCGGCTGGACTCATGCCGGAGACATCGTAACGTTGACCATTGAAGTTTACACGTCCGTTATAAACCGTATTTCCAGCGGCATCCTTAATATAGCTTTGAATGTCTGTTTTACTATTTAAATCCCAAACACCTAACGTATATGCCGCTTTGATTTCCGGCGTAATGTCATAAGCTGCCTTGAATTTGATATTGGTCTGTTCAGTATCATCGATACTATTAGCACCGAAAATCACCCGATTATTATTCTTTTCGTCTTTATCTTGAAAGGCACCAGTCACTGTTGGACTTGCAGCCGGCGCTGTAGTGGATAGGTTAGCGATGGAAAAATTCATCGGCTGGCCTTCATTTTCCAGCCTGTCCACACCAAACCAAAAGCTTAAATCATTAATTTTATTGCCTACATAAGCAGTCAAATGATTGCCTTGGTATGTTTCATCAGTTCCGTAAAGCTCAAAATTTTGCGCAAATGCTTGGGCACTTGCATGTGTCTCAAACTTTTCCGGCATGCGCGTATGTATGCTCATCACTCCACCGAATGAATTC
>DASQFK010000195.1:0-27289 GCA_035633175.1 Methylotenera sp. | reverse complement strand
CATGCAAGTGGCCAAGAACTTTTTCACTGTTCCTAATGGTAAACGCACCATTATCACCAAAATTAATGAAGCTATGCTGGCACTTAAAATAGAGCATGGCTTGAGCAAAGATAAAATCCTGGAGTTATATATCAATCAGATTTACCTAGGCCAGCGTTCTTACGGTTTTGCGGCTGCGTCTCAAGTGTATTACGGCAAACCACTAGAAAAAATTAACTTGGCTGAAACTGCGCTGCTGGCAGGCTTGCCCAAAGCGCCTTCTAACTACAATCCTTTTGTAAATCCGAAGCGGGCAATCACACGTCAAAAAGAAGTGTTACATGACATGTATCGCTACGGATTCATTAATGAAGAGACCTATGAACAAGCGTTAAAAGAACCATTGCGTTTCAAGGCATCTAAGCAATCTAAAGATCTAGCAGCCGAATATGTTGCTGAAATCGTGCGTGAAAGCTTATACGCTAAATATCAAGATGAAATTTACAGCAGCGGTCTAAAGGTTTACACCACTATCCGCAAAGCCAATCAAGAGGCTGCTAACGCAGCGGTACTCGAAGGTATTTTAGACTACGATTTACGTCATGGTTACCGTGGACCTGAGAATATACTGGATATTGAAAACCTGCCGTCAACTGACACCAAAAATGCTTTAGATACGGCATTAGACGAAATTGAAGAGTCCAATGGCTTTGTCCCAGCCGTTATTACCAGCATTTCGCCGAACGCAATCGTAGCTTACAAAAAAGGTGGTGACGAAATTGAGGTCACAGGTAAAGGTTTAGCTTTTGTAGCAAAAATGCTAAATGATAAAGACCCAGCCAAACGTTTACTCAAAGTAGGCGCAGTCATACGTGTATTAAAATCTAAAGATAGCTGGCGCATTGTTCAGCTGCCCCAAGTAGAGGCAGCACTCATAGCACTTGACCCCGAAAATGGCGCAATTCGCGCATTAGTAGGTGGTTTTGACTTTAATCGCAGTAAATTCAACCATGTTACACAGGCATGGCGCCAGCCAGGTTCAAGCTTCAAACCTTTTGTATATTCTGCAGCACTAGAAAAAGGCTACACGCCGGCCACCATCGTAGAAGATGAACCCATCAGCTTTTCAGCTGGCGTTACCGGTGATAAAGAATGGGTGCCACAAAATTATGATAGCTCATACGAAGGGCCAATAAGGTTACGCCAAGCACTGGCTAAATCTATCAATATGGTGGCAATTCGCGTATTGCAATCTATAGGGCCAGGCTATGCGCAGGATTATATTACCCGCTTTGGCTTTGAGACAAAAAAACATCCTGCTTACCTTACGATGGCTTTGGGTGCAGGCTCAGCCACACCTTGGCAAATGGCGGCAGGTTATGCGGTATTTGCTAATGGCGGTTACCTCGTAAAACCTAATCTAATCTCTAAAATTGTAGATCATAATGGTCAAGTGATTGCGGTAACAAAATTTGATCGTGCTAACAATGGCGCGCCGCACGTAATAGATGCACGTAACGCATTCATTATGACCTCTATGATGCAAAGCGTGATACGTAATGGCACGGCAGCTAAAGCCATGCAACTTGGCCGCACCGACCTTGCGGGTAAAACCGGCACTACTAACGACCATTTTGATGCATGGTTTGCGGGCTATAACACAAAGCAGGTTGCAATTACATGGATAGGTTTTGACAAACCCAAATCTTTAGGTAGAAGTGAAACTGGTGGTACTGCAGCATTGCCGATCTGGATTAAGTATATGGCAACCGCTTTACGCGGTGTACCGAACGAAACTATAGCGATGCCGGATGGAATCAGTGTGATTAAAATTGATCCTACTACAGGGACACGTGCCGACGATGATGAAAGCGGCATTGTTGAATATTTCTATCATGAAAACCCACCACCACAAGTGGAAAGCTTTTTACCTGGGCTATTTGGTGACGAAAACTCAGACAATGCTGTGACAGACCAGGCGCAACAGGTATTGCAACCAGAAATTATTTTGTCACCCTCCATACCTAATCAAACAGGCCCTAACCAGCCAAACAGAGGGACTAAACCAGAACCTTCTGAAAATGGACAAAACGCAGCTGCAAAAATATTAAATCCAAATTAATTAAATCTAATTCACTCGCTATGGCAAGAGAAAACTTACAGCAGTTGCGGCAGCTCATTGCCCAACAAGCCGCACGCATGATGGCAGAAGAGGGTATTTCTGATTTTGCATATGCGAAAAAAAAAGCTGGGCGGCAAGTGGGCACTATAGACAATAGTGTACTGCCTTCAAACGTAGAAATCGAAGAAGAGCTGAAACTTTACAACGCCCTTTATTTAAGTGATGAACAGCCAGAAAACTTGCGTGAGATGCGTAAAAGCGCACTTTACACGATGGAATTGTTAGAAAAATTTAATCCGTATCTAACTGGTGCTGTTTTAGATGGCACGGCTGGCTTGGGCTCTGAAACGCATATTCACTTATTTGCCGATAGCTTAAAAGACGTGGAAATGTTTTTGCTAAACCAGAATATTCCCTTTGAAACTAACGAAAAATCATATCGTGTGATGAACGATGGCAAGCGTGACAAAAAAGGCGATAACCGAAAAAAAGTACCTGTTTTTACACTTGAAATGGAGTCTGGTTTAATCAAGTTAAGTGTGTTTGAGGTAGACGATATGCGGGTTGCAACTAAGCGCGCATCTGATGGAAATAATGCAGAGCGGGCGAATATTGAAAATGTTAGAGCGCTGCTAACACCACTATAAATTGCACTAATCCAATTTACTTAATTACTTTTTTATTATGCGTAAATGATTAATTAACCTTCAACCATCGCGCTACATCCATCGCAAAATAAGTTAAAACACCATCAGCGCCTGCACGTTTAAATGCCAGCAAACTCTCCATAACGCAAGCTCGCTCATCTAGCCAGCCATTTTGTGCAGCGGCTTTTAGCATTGCGTATTCGCCACTCACTTGATAAGCAAACGTCGGTACACCAAACTCATCTTTTACACGGCGCACGATGTCTAAATAGGGCATGCCTGGTTTTACCATTACCATATCAGCACCCTCTTCAATATCCAACGCAACTTCTTTGATTGCCTCATCGCTGTTAGCTGGATCCATTTGGTAGGTGTATTTATTACCAGAGCCTAAATTTCCTGCTGAGCCGACTGCATCGCGGAACGGCCCATAAAATGCTGAGGCATATTTAGCTGAATAGGCTAAAATTTTAGTATGAATATTATGTGTACTTTCTAGTGCTTCGCGAATCTGGCCTATGCGACCATCCATCATGTCAGAGGGTGCCACAATATCTGCACCTGCGTTCGCATGAGAGATGGCTTGCTTCACCAGTACTTCTATTGTGTCGTCATTTAGTACATAACCTGCTGCATCAATTAAACCATCTTGACCATGCGTGGTGTAAGGGTCTAAAGCTACGTCAGTGATAATACCAAGCTCAGGGTGAGCAGCTTTTAGCGCGGTTACTGCACGCTGCACTAGCCCCTCGGGATTAAATGCTTCGGCAGCATCTAAGCTTTTAAATTGGCTTTCGATCACCGGAAACAACGCTAGTGCAGGAATACCTAATGCAACACATTCAGCCGCAGTTTTTAGCAAGACATCTATACTTTGGCGCTTCACGCCTGGCATAGAAGCGACCTCTTCAACGCGATTTTCACCATCTAAAACGAATACCGGGTAAATCAAATCATTAGTTGTGAGGACATTTTCGCGCATCATACGGCGTGAAAAATCATCTTTACGCATACGGCGCGGGCGGGAATATGGATAGCTCATGTTGTTACCTCAATTTAAATCAACCGAACACTCTAGCCAACTCTTTACCTGGATCAGGCTGGCGCATAAAAGCCTCGCCTACCAAGAAAGCATGTACTTCATGATCCTGCATAAGCTTTACATCTTCTGGTGTGAATATGCCCGATTCTGTGACTACAAAGCGGTCTTCAGGCAGTACTTTCAATAAGTCTAGCGTAGTTTGCAATGTGACTTCAAAGGTACGTAAGTTACGATTATTGATGCCGATTAACGGCGTATCAAGTTGCAAAGCAAGCTCTAATTCATCTGCATCATGCACTTCTACCAGTACCGCCATACCTAACTCATGTGCCAGTTCTTCTAAAGTGCGCATCTGGTTTAACTCTAAGGCAGCAACGATCAGTAAAATACAATCCGCCCCCATCGCACGTGCTTCAAACACTTGATAAGGATCTATCATGAAATCTTTACGCAACACTGGCAGCTTGCAAGCAGCTCGTGCTTGTTTTAAATAGTCGGCTGAACCTTGGAAATACTCAACGTCAGTGAGTACTGACAAACACGCTGCGCCTCCAGCTTCATAGCTTTTGGCAATCGCAGCTGGATTAAAGTCAGCGCGGATAACACCTTTTGATGGACTCGCTTTTTTAATTTCCGCAATCACAGCTGGTTTATTTGCCATGACTTTTTTGTGAATACTGCCAACAAAATCACGCGGCTCAGGCTGAGCTTCCGCTAAAGCCTGCAACTGATCTAAGCTGACTGCAGCCTTAATTGCTGCCACTTCCAAAGCTTTAGTGGCTAAAATTTTATTTAGGATGTCTGACATTGTTTTAATTTACCTAGCTTAATTTTTCTACTCTATTGAATATTTATTCTATGACTATTTTTAGTCATATGTTTTACCGTTATGCTTGATCCAACCAGCATCATGCTGACCTTGCGGGTCATGGTGAGTCCAATGAATAATTCCACCTTTTGGGTTATATTCATACTCACCTCTGAATGAAACTACGTCACCGACTTTTATATCATTGATACGTGGTGCCAAATCAATATTATGCGCAAATAATAGCGTTTGCCCACTCGCGATTCTCACCAAAAATCTTTGATGGCGCGAACCATTAATATCGTCAGCTAGAACTTTAACAACCTCTCCGCTATCCTCTACCTGGGCATTACTAGCTTTTTTAGCAAATAAATGAGCAACGCTAGGTACATTGGATGGCGCCTCAACCAATGGCTTGCTTTCGCCTAAAGAATGAAACGAGATCGTTGTATTTTGTGTTTTTACATCAATCGCTGACTGGCTAGATGGCTGTTGTATGCTTACACTTGTAGACTCGGTTTGAGGGCAGGCAGATAAAACCAATGCAATCAATAATATTAGCGCCTGTTTCATGTTGTGGCCGATTTCAACGCTTCCAGCTTAGCTAGCGCTAAGCCACTATCAATCACTTCAGCCGCTTTAGTAATACTCGCTTGCAAGCTGTTAACAATTCCCGCAACATAAATTGCAGCACCTGCATTTAATAACACAATGTCACGTGCTGGGCCTGTATTCCCACCCAATACTTCTAAAATCATCATTTTTGACTCAGCTGCATTTTGCACTTGTATGCTGGATAACTGATGAAGTGACAAACCAAATTGTTGCGGATTCAAGGTGTATTCGCTCACTTGACCGGCTTTCAATTCTGCAACAAACGTATCACCGCTGAACGAAATCTCGTCCATGCCATCTGCACCGCATACTACCAGTACATGCTCACTGCCAAGCTGTTGTAATACCTGTGCTAACTTTGCTGTAAGGTCTTTGGAAAAAACACCCATCACTTGCCGTTTTGCACTAGCGGGGTTAGTTAACGGACCCAGCAGGTTAAAAAGCGTACGCACACCAAGCTCACGGCGCACTGGTGCAGCATGCTTCATGGCGCTATGGTGATTAGGCGCAAACATAAAGCCTACGCCTACGGTATTGACGCAATGAGCCACTTGCTCAGGCGTCTGGTTAACATTGACGCCAAGCGCTTCAAGCACATCTGCACTACCGCAGGTAGATGACACTGAGCGGCCGCCATGCTTAGCTACTATAGCGCCTGCAGCAGCGGCAACAAATGCACTGACAGTAGAAACGTTAAAAGTTTGTATGCCATCACCGCCAGTACCGCAAGTATCGATTAAATGTGCTGAATCCTGAATGTTAACCTTGGTGGAAAGCTCCCGCATGACACTCGCCGCCGCTGCGATTTCATCTACCGTTTCACCTTTGATGCGCAAGGCGATTAATAAAGCGGAAATTTGTGCCGCAGTTAATTCTCCAGCCATCACCTGACGCATGACCGATTGCATCACCTCGAAGCTTAAATTTTGACCACTAATGACCTGATTTAGAATTTGCGGGTATGTCAATAACTTAGTCACGCGCTTACGCTTTCAAAAAATTATTCAATAAGTCGTGACCATGTTCTGTCAATATGGATTCCGGATGAAATTGCACACCTTCAACCTGCAAGGTTTTATGGCGCACACCCATAATCTCGCCATCGTCGGTCCAAGCAGTAATTTCCAAACAATCTGGCAGGGTTTCTTTTTCAATTACTAATGAATGATAGCGTGTCGCGGTGTATGGATTAGGTAAATCTTTAAATACACCAATATTATGATGATGAATCAAGGATGTTTTGCCATGCATGAGCTGTTTAGCATGAATAATATTGCCGCCGAACGCTTGGCCTATACTTTGATGACCTAAACAAACGCCAAGCAAAGGTATCTTACCTGCAAATTCTTTAATGAGTGGCACGCTAATGCCCGCCTCGTTCGGCGTACATGGGCCAGGAGAAATAACGATCTTTTCCGGTTGCAGCTTACGTATATCATCAAGTGTGATTTCATCATTACGATACACCTGCACGTCTTGACCCAATTCCCCCAAATACTGCACCAGGTTATAGGTGAAAGAATCGTAGTTATCTATCATGAGTAACATATTTTATTTATCTATTTGATTTATATAAAAATACTAAAAATTAGTATTCTATAAATTTTTGTTAAACTAACTCTTTATATTATCCCACATTGTTTCAATCCATTAAAAGTGAATATGGTGGGAAAATAGTAAAGTATATTGATTCAATAGGTTAGTGGATTCAATTTTCGAATTTAATTCCGAGTTTAATTTCCGAATTCAATTCAAAGTAAAGCAAGCTTAATTCAATTGATTATTTAAAACTATGGCTAAAACAAACAAGCTTAAACCGCTATCCATTAACACAAAACTAGTCCAGCCGGAATTTTCTGACAATGCTGATTTTAAAAGTCTGGCAGATAGTGTGGAACGTGCTTCTACCGTAGTATTTGATAGCATTGAGAAGCTGCGGCAACGTGATTATCGTGATAAAAAACAATATACCTACGGCCTGCTTGGCACCCCCACTTCAAGACGTTTGGAACGCCAGCTAGCTGCCATTGATAGTGTTGAACATGCAATATTGTTCCCCTCTGGTTTATCTGCAATCAGCACAACAATGCTGGCATTATTAAAATCTGGCGATAAAGTCTTGCTGCCCAGCAATATTTACGCGCCAGCACTTGAGGTTGCCAAATACCTGCAGCAGCAATTTAACGTAGAGTTTGCACTTTACGATCCGATGAATCTTGATGCTATCGTCATCACGCCTAACACTAAATTGATTTGGGTAGAAACACCAGGTTCGGTAACGATGGAAGTGTCAGACTTGCCTGCTTTGGCTAAAATTGCCCATGAGAATAATATATTAGTGGCGATTGACGCCACATGGGCGGCCGGCATTGCTTTGCCAGTATTTGAATTAGGCGCTGACATCTCAATACAGGCACTGACCAAATATCAATCTGGCGGTAGCGACGTAATGATGGGCTGCATGACGACTGCAAATGATGAAATTTATGAAAAAATATTAGAAACCACAGTCACTTTAGGGATTGGCGTAAGTCCTGAAGATTGTCGATTGATTTTACGCAGCTTGCCGCATTATGCTTTGCGTTACCATGCACAGGATGCCAGTGCGCGACAAATTGCAAATAAGCTCACAGAACATCCAGCGGTTGAATGCGTGCTGCATCCGGTCATACCAAATTCACCAGGACATGCGATTTGGAATAGAGACTTTACAGCGGCAGCCAGCTTATTTTCTGTTGTTTTTAAATCCAGCATCAGCCAATCAAGAATCGACCAATGCGTCGAATCCTTGGCGCTATTCCATCTTGGCTTTAGCTGGGGTGGCGCCGTAAGCTTAGTGGTACCCTTCACACGAAACCAAATGAATCCAAACTACTCATACCAAGGGTCACTGGTAAGATTTTATATAGGTTTAGAAGACACCAGTGACTTAATATTTGATATTGAACAGGCGTTTAAATCATTAAAGGATTAACAATGGCGACTGCTAAATGGAATGGCAAAATAATTGCTGAGAGTGATGCATTTGAGTTGGTTGAAGGAAATATTTACTTTCCTCGCGAGGCCCTTAACCATAGATTTTTTAAAGAAAGTCCGCATACCTCGATATGTCCCTGGAAAGGCATCGCTAGTTACCTTGATGTAGTGGTTGATGGAAGTACTAATGAAAATGCAGCTTGGTATTATCCACACCCTAAAGATGCGGCTAAAAATATTACCGGGTTTGTTGCTTTCTGGAAAGGTATTGAAGTTCACCAATAATTGGCGTTAAGAAAAAATTAGTCTGCCGATTTAAGTAAAAACAGCTCGAATGCAGATTCCTCATAATCTTGCCACACATGCTCCATATGCCAATTACATTGCTTGGCATATGATAAAAAACGTTGTCTTGTATATTTATAACAATTCTCGGTAAAAATACTTTCACCTTTCATAAACTTGAATTCATGTGGACCAATGACCACGGTTTGCTTACAACTACTCACTAGATGCATTTCAACTTTACCTTCAGCCCGATTGAAGCGTGCTTCATGCAGAAACTGTTCAACTTGAAAGTTAGCTTGTAACTCCCGGTTTGCTCGCAACAGTAAATTTTTATTGAATTGAGCAGTGATTCCCGCTTTGTCATTGTAAGCAGCTAATAGCTGTTTTTCATTTTGAGTACTGTCTACACCGATTAACAGCCAACCCGCTTTACCTGCAAGCTGATGAAAATTTTTCAGTAATGCCTGAGCTTCTTCAGGCGTGAAATTACCAATGGTCGAGCCAGGGAAAAATATCATGCGCACAGTCGCTACATCAATATCGATGGGATTGCGCATATTGGTAAAGTCGTCCACTAGCGGGAGGATTTTAATATTCGGGTAGCTTTGTTGTAACTGCTGTACCGTTTCATTCAAAAACTCAGCAGAAATATCAATCGGCATATAAGTCTTTAAATTGGCCTGCGAACTTAACAGTATGCGCGTTTTAACACTGGCGCCGCTGCCTGGCTCAATGACCAAGCTCAAATCAGGAATAAAATTGGAAATTTCCTTAACGACCTCTTGCAAGAGACGCGTTTCAACGCGGGTGGGATAATATTCTGCTGTTTTAGTAATGGCCTCAAATAATAGCGAACCAGCTTCGTCATAAAACCACTTACATGGAATTGACTTCTGTCGCTGACTTAAGCCATGCACAACATCATGATAAAACTCACGGTTAAATTCAGGCACTCTTTCAGCGTCAGCTATTACAGTGGACTCTTCGGTCATCTCTAGAGCTTTGTACATTAGATTCACTTATAAAAAAATCGCTAAAATTTAGCTAATTTGCCTACTTACTCTGCAAGACGCAACCCCGTAAACTGCCAGCGTTGATGTGGATAGAAAAAATTGCGATAAGTGCTACGCGAATGGTTGGGCGTGGTAGCTTTGGACGAACCGCGTAATACGTATTGACCATTCATAAACTTTCCATTGTATTCACCCACCGCTCCAGGTGTAGCTTTAAAGCCTGGATACGCGATATACGGGCTTGCTGTCCATTGCCAGACCTCGCCATATAGCTGCTGCAGGCTGGTTGAAGTGATATCAACTGCAATCTCGGAATCCACATTTTGGCCCGTACATTGAGAAGCTGCAAACTCCCATTCTGCTTCGGTAGGTAAGCGCTTACCTGCCCATCTTGCAAATGCATCTGCCTCAAAAAAACTGATATGACAAACGGGTGCACTTAAATTGATGGGCTGTAAACCATATATTCCGTAGACAAAATAATTGTCATCAACTTTCGAATTGCCTTTTTGCCAATACAGCGGCATTTGCCATTGTTCCTGCTGCGCTGTTTTCCAACCGTCCGCTAACCATAATAGTGGATTGTTATAGCCACCATCTTCAATAAAAGCAATCCACTCAGCATTGGTGACCAAATAAGTAGCAAGCCGGTATGGCGCAATAAACACCTGATGTCTGGGCAGCTCATTATCGAAACAAAATCTGGCCTCAAATACAGCATCAGTTTCATCATGACCCATTTGTACCAAGCCACCAGAGATTTGCATCTGCTGATTCAAATGATTGAAATCAACGGAATCTTGATTGACTAAATTTGGACTATCAAGGTATGCAGGATTGAGCGGATTTTGCGATAAGTTATACAAAATATCTGTGAGGAATAGCTCTTGATGTTGCTGCTCATGATGGATGCCAAGCTCAACTAGTTTTAATTGCTCTTCATTAAATCCGGCTAGCATCGCCGCCAATAACGCCCTGTCAATTTCTTGGCGATAATCTAAAATTTCTTTCAAGCTAGGCCGACTGATTAAACCACGTCTGTTTTGTGGATGGCGCTGACCCACTGTTTCATAATATGAATTAAATAGAAAACGATATGACTCAGCAAAAGACGACTTAAACCCCAAAGGTCTCAGTATAAATTCCTCAAAAAACCAAGTGGTGTGCGCTAGATGCCATTTACTGGGGCTAGCGAAATCCTCAGCTTGAATTTGCATATCAGCTTCAGACAAAGGCGCTGCAAGTTGCAGTGTTTTTTGTCTGGTTTCAATAAAGCTAGCTTTAATAGAACTTGTTGCTATCGTTTGAGACATCAGTGTCACCTAGGCTGAACCATTTAACAGATGGCCTTTTGCTAATATGGTTCATAAGCTATATAAACAATTATTTTTCCACACCTACTAATCGCTCAAATTCATCAAGATTGAGTGGTTTACTAAAATAAAAGCCTTGAAAATAACGACAACCAAACTTTTTAAGTAGTTCAAACTGCTCAACTTTTTCTACACCTTCAGCCACAATATTACATCGAATACTTTTACCTATCGCTAATATCATTTTTATGATGGCTGCATCGTTAGCATCTGTCAGCACGTCATGCACAAATGATTGGTCTATTTTGATTTGTGTCACTGGTAATTTTTTTAAATAAACTAATGATGTTTGCCCGATCCCAAAATCGTCCAATGCAAATCTCACACCGATTCTTTTTAAAATATTAATTTTATGAATCACATCATCAATATTATCGATCACTGCTGTTTCAGTCAGTTCTAGCTTCAAAAAGTCCGGGTTAACGCCAGTCGTAGAAAGAATCTGACGTATTTCCTGAACGAAATTGATGTATAAAAATTGTTTCGCACTAATGTTAACTGACAATTGCACTTTATTCATCAGAGGCGATTTTTCCCAAACTTTTAGTTGCTCGCAGGCTTGCTGTATTACCCACCGGCCAATGGAAATGATTTGATTGTTTTTTTCGGCAATTGGGATAAATTCGGTTGGGCCAATGTCGCCTAGTACAGGATGCGTCCAACGTAGCAACACTTCTGCGCCTATGATGGTTTGTTTTGCATCAACGATACTTTGGTAATTTAAATAAAATTCATTGTTATTAAGTGCTGAATGCAACGCAGTCTCTAATGCTACATTTTTCTCAAAACGCTCTTCAGTAAACGCGTCATAAAATCGATAGGTGTTGCGACCGGCCGCCTTAGATTGATACATGGCATTATCAGCATGCCTTAAATGATCTGCAAAACTGAGTAGATCATCATTAAACAAAGCAATACCTAAGCTCGCGGTAGTGTTAAATTCAAACATATCCAGCTGGTAACTTTTATTGAGGGCAGCTAATAGCTTTTGAGCAATTTCAGTAGTTTGAAAATAAGCGGCGTTATACTGACTGTCCAAACCTTCAACAATGACCACGAATTCATCGCCGCTCAATCGCGCTAAGGTATCACCCGCCCGAATTGTATTTTTAATCCTGTTAGCCACTTCAATCAACAGTTGATCACCAACATCGTGGCCTTTACTATCATTGAGCAATTTAAAATGATCTAAATCAATAAAAATTATTGCACAGTAGGTTTTTGCACGTTGACTATTAAGTATGGCACGTTGAAAACGATCCGGTAGCAAGCGTCGGTTAGGTAAACCAGTTAACGCATCGTAATAAGCAAAATTTTCAATCTCTTGCTGTGCTTTTTTTTGCTGGGTTAGATCGCGTAAAAAGCCTGTCACAAAAGTTAACCCATTATCGTTAAGCGATGTAAGTGTAAGCTCTACGGGAAACTCGCTGCCATCTGCGCGCATTGCGGTTAACTCAACGCGCTTATCAAATATATGCTTTATGCCTGTTTGCACGAATTCCTTATGTTTTTTGATATGCACATTTCTTTGTGCTGGCGGCACTATTACGTCAGCCAGCAATTTGCCGAGCACCGCTTCTTTTTTGTATCCAAAAATACGCTCTGCAGCTGGATTAAACTCTATCAGCGCGCCTGCCTCATCAATGGTGACGATACCGTCTAAAGCACCATTAATCACAGCACGTAATTTTTTATCATTGTTACGAAGGCCTTCTTCAGCAACTACTCTCTTAGATTGCAACATGGAAATTAGCAGCATAGTAATGACCAAAGTCACCATAAATATCCATAAAGAAAGTAAGCCTTCCTCGGTATTTACACTATAAAAAGAACCATAGCCCTTGGCGGTTACCCATACCACGATACTTGATAATGTGATTACAACGAGTGAGCCTCCCACAATACCTGTGCTCATTGAGAACCAAATCAAAATAGGTAAAATGAGAAATATGGATAACATAAATTGTTTATCCAGGCTTGTTACAAATGCTGACATAATCCATTCACACAATACGAACAACAACAGACTTGCTAATAATTGATAATATTGATGACGGTTTAACCGTATACTGCTTTTGTTAATATTCAATACTAATGGCAGCGCCAGCATCACTCCGATGCTATCTCCTACCCACCAAATTAACCAAGTTTTAATAAGCTCTTGCTGCTTGATTAAATCACTGAAATAAATTGCTAATGCTCCCCCTGTTGCGGATATCAGCATGCTCAACAAACCCACGCCTATCATGAGACTTATGTCTCTTTGTCTTACCAACGAATGATTGAATTTGGAAATTTTTAACAAATAAGCTGCAAAGAATGGGGCAAGCGCATTGGTGAAAGCAATGGCTATTGATGTAATGAAAGGCAGTCCGAGTGACATTTCCAGCAAAGTAGCTGCGAGAAAAATAGCCGGCAAACTAATATTGCCGAAACGCATGATGGCGCCTACAGCTATGCCAGTAGGTAGCCAAATAAGCGTCACGATAGACTCCTTATAAGGCACCATAGTACCGAGCTTAGCTGTTATAAAGTAAGCTAAAGCGACAAGAGCGAATCTTGCGAGATTTGAATTAATATTTGATGACATGTTTTGGCAACTTTTGAATTAATCCAGACTATTCAATAATATAGACAACTGAAAGCTAACAAGTTATTTGTTGCCTTCTTTAAGTTAACCAATTTCATGCATTACATGGCAATCTAACTAATATCCAGCCCCGCCTGCACTAACTCTGCGGCGCGCAAAACTGCACGCGCTTTATTTTGTGTCTCTTCCCATTCACTTTGCGGTACTGAGTCTGCCACAATACCAGCACCTGCCTGCACATACAGCATATCATCTTTAATCACGCCGGTTCTAATCGCAATCGCCACATCCATGTCGCCATTAAAACCCAAATAACCCACTGCGCCTGCATAAATCCCGCGCTTACTGGGTTCTAATTCATCGATGATTTCCATCGCACGTACTTTAGGCGCACCCGAAACCGTACCAGCAGGGAAAGTTGCTTTAATTACATCAATCGCATCCATGCCAGGCTTTAGTTTGCCTTCCACGTTACTCACAATATGCATCACGTGGGAGTAACGCTCTATCATCATGTTATCTGTAACTTTAACAGAGCCAGTGGTCGCCACACGCCCCACGTCATTGCGACCAAGATCCATCAACTGCACATGTTCAGCACGTTCTTTAGGGTCAGCTAAAAGCTCTTCTGCAAGCGCGATATCTTGTTCACGTGTTTTGCCGCGCGGTCTTGTACCAGCAATCGGCCGTGCAGTGACTGTACCATTTTCCAGACGGACTAAAATTTCAGGCGAGGCACCTACAACATGATGGTCGCCCATGTCGTAATAAAACATATAAGGCGACGGATTTAAACTACGCAAAGCGCGGTATAAAGACAGCGGCGGCGCGCTAAATTTCTGTGACATGCGCTGCGACAACACCACCTGCATGATGTCGCCATCTAAAATATATTGCTGCGCACGTTTAACCGCGGCTTTGAAATTAGCTTCGCCAAACTCTGATGTCGCTTCTGAACTTGCTGTAGCCGTTGATTCAGGAATGGCTACGGTCTTGCGTAACATTTTGACTAAATCGCTCAAGCGATTCAATGCATTTTCGTAGGCATTGGCTTCTGATGGATTGGCATACACAATAAAATAAAGCTTACCACTTAAATTATCCACCACAGCCAGTTCTTCAGACACCATGAGCAATACATCGGGCACGTTGATTACATCAGGTTTTTGTACATTAGCCAGACGCTTTTCAATGTAACGCACAGTTTCATAGCCAAAATAGCCAGCTAAACCGCCTGTAAATCTCGGTAAGTGCTGATTTTGCATAAGATGCGACGGCGGGATTTTAAAACGTGTCTGATAGCTTTTTACAAAATCCAAAGGATTAATGTCATTAGATGTTTCGACAACTGCATCGCCTTCAATAACCTGTATTTGATGATTGTTTGCCACAATACGGGTTTTAGCGGGTAACCCAATAATGGAGTAGCGGCCAAAACGTTCACCGCCCTGCACAGATTCCAACAAATATGAAAAAGGTTGGTTGGCTAATTTGAGGTAAAGCGATAACGGTGTATCTAAATCGGCAAAGGTTTCCAGCACTAGTGGAATACGGTTGTAGCCTTGCGCGGCCAAGGCATTGAATTCGGTTTGATTGATTGTGCTAAACATAAATTTCCTTACATATATTTGGTAGATGGTTTAGTTAAATTGCTCGTACGTTGTTGCAAGCAATCTTTTTTAGCTTCGCCACCATCGCCAACTATATGTTTTGATATTACTTACTCTCATGCTTAATTGTTTAGCTTTATTTTGTTAAGTATTGATAAAACCGTATTCATCAATATGTTTTCAATATGGTTAATTTATTAAACCCTGCACTTCATTCAAATGGTTAATCAATGCATCCACAGAACTTGGTGCTATCTCATAGCCTTGATTATAGCCATAAGGCACTACAAATACATAGCAACCTGCATTGCGGGCAGCAGCAATATCGGTTTTAGAATCGCCTACTAACACTGCCTCATTGACTGAAACCCCGAATTTTTCGCAAATATAGAAAATTTGATCAGGCTCGGGTTTCTTTTTCGGCAAAGTATCACCTGATACCACCAGCTCAAAATACTGCAATAAGTCATTGGCTTCTAGCAAGGGTAAAGTAAAACTTTCAGACTTGTTGGTCACACACGCTAAGCGGTAACCAGCGCCATTCAGACCCTGTAGCGCTTCAACTACACCAGCATACGGCTTACTTTTAATAACAACGCTAGCGTAATGCTCGAAAAATAATTTCTGTGCTTTTACGAATAATTCGGCGTTGGATTCACCTGTGAACTTATCCACTAACTCATTATTTAAGCAACGTTTGATCAGCGCATTAGCGCCTTCACCAATGTAAGCTTCAATCTGCTCCATTGCTAAAGGCGACTGACCAATATCGACTAACATCGCATTCACAGCCCACGCTATTTCAGGCGCGGTATGAATCAACGTGCCGTCAAGATCAATCATGACGGCTTTCACATTCAGCTTATTATTTGTTAACCGCAATTAACTATCCGAAAATTAAAATATCTAAACAACACTGGACACAAGCAAAACCAATACAAAAGTATCCCGTATTAATTTTGCCAGCTATCGAGTATTGTGACGATATTTTAGTTTTTACTTTACAGTCGCTAGTGAAGCGCGCATCGCGCTCACCACCGTATCGTAACGGTTTTTATCACCTTCTGCAGGTGAGCCAAAAATCGCACTGCCCGCAACAAAGGTATCAGCGCCTGCGCGAGCAATATCCGCAATGTTTTGTGCATTTACGCCGCCATCTACTTCAAGCCAGATTTGACGACCGGTTTTTTCGTAGTAAGCATCAATACGTGCGCGTGCAAGTTTGAGTTTTTCTAAAGTTTCCGGAATAAATTTTTGACCGCCGAAACCAGGGTTCACTGACATCAATAAAATCATATCGACTTTATCCATCACGTGATCTAAATAACTAAGCGATGTCGCCGGGTTAAACACTAAACCAGATTTACAGCCTAATTCGCGCACCATTGCCAAGCTACGGTCAATATGGTCAGAAGCTTCCGGATGGAACGTAATGATATTCGCGCCTGCTTTAGCAAAGTCAGGAATGATGCGATCAACAGGTTTAACCATTAAATGTACATCAATCAGCGCGCCTACTTTTTTCGCAGTTTCGCGAATGGCGTCACAGACTAAAGGTCCAATCGTTAGGTTCGGAACATAATGGTTGTCCATCACGTCAAAGTGCACAATGTCTGTGCCTGAATTGATAACATCTTCAATCTCTTGGCCAAGTTTGGCGAAGTTTGCAGAAAGAATACTAGGGGCAATTCTAAAAGTTTTATCCATGGTGACTATCCATTATTTTGTAAAATGAGACTTCATTAAATGTAACTAAACTAACTACTAATTCGTTATTTTAACCATATTCCTAACTTTTAGATAAGCTTCTTGCTTAACATAAGCCAATCCATCAAAATTACACCTATGCAGTTATATGTCATCGGCGTGAACCACACCACCGCGCCCATCCAAATCCGTGAACATGTTGCTTTTAACAGTGAACATCTAGGTAGCGCGTTGCGCGAATTAACCCTGCACGACGCTAATGAAGCCGCCATTCTCTCGACCTGTAACCGCACCGAACTTTACTGTAGTACCGACAATCCTGAAAAACCGCTCCTTTGGCTATCTAAATACCACAAATTAGAAACCGGCAGCATTCAACCTTATATTTACACGCTGCCGCAAAATGAGGCGGTTAAACATGCCTTTAGAGTAGCTTCCGGCTTGGATAGCATGGTGTTAGGCGAGCCGCAGATTTTAGGCCAGTTCAAGCAGTCCGTTAAAATCGCGCAGGATGCAGGTACGCTAGGCACGCTTTTACATAAACTGTTTCAACGTACGTTTGAAGTCGCAAAAGAAGTACGCACTAACACTGATATTGGGGCAAATTCCATTTCAATGGCGGCAGCGGCGGTAAAGTTAGCGCAACGTATTTTTGGCGACATCAGTAATCAAAAAGTACTATTTATTGGCGCAGGTGAGATGATTGCGCTGTGTGCTGACCACTTTGCCGCACAAAAACCAAAATCTATCGTAGTGGCCAACCGTACCTTAGAGCGCGGCGTAGAGCTTGCACAAAAAATAGGCGGACAAGCCATATTGCTGAATGACTTACCAGAGCGCTTTGCCGAATTCGATATTGTAGTGACTTCCACCGCCAGCCAATTACCGATTATCGGTTTAGGTATGGTAGAAAGCGCGATTAAAGCGCGCCGCCATCGCCCGATTTTTATGGTGGATTTAGCCGTACCGCGCGATATTGAACCAGAAGTCGCACAGTTGGACGATGTGTTTTTGTACACGGTGGATGATCTGGCGCAAGTGGTGACCGATGGTATGATCAACCGTCAAGAAGCGGCGATTGATGCTGAAATGATAGTAGCCGCACGCGTAGAAAACTTTATGCATTGGCTTAAAAAACGCGATGGCATCCCTACTATCAAAGCCCTGCGTGACCAAGCGGAAGCGACGCGAAAATTAGAGCTAGATAAAGCGATTAAACTGATTCAAAAAGGTGAAAGTGCTGAAAAAGTACTAGAAGCGTTAAGCAATGCGCTGACAAATAAATTTTTACATGCGCCTAGCCATGCACTTAACATCGCACAGGGCGACGAACATACCAAGCTAGAACATATCCTAAAACAGTTGTATCAAATTAAAAGTTAACCCAATTTAGCGTTAACTTAATTAAAAAAGAAGCATCGAATGAAACCCAGCATGATTACAAAGCTCGCCAATTTGAGCGAGCGTTTAGATGAAATTAACCGTTTAATGAGTAGCGAAGACGCGACCAATAACATGGATAATTATCGCAAACTTACCCAAGAGCACGCAGAAATAACGCCTATCGTTGAGCAATACCGCGCTTTTGAGCAGGTTGAAGCGGACATGAACGAAGCGCAAAAAATGTTAAGCGACCCTGACATGAAAGAGTTTGCACAAGAAGAAATTGAGCAGGGAAAAGCGAAGACAGAAGCGATTGAAGCGGAGTTACAAAAACTGTTGCTGCCTAAAGACCCGAATGATGACCGCAACTTATTTTTGGAGATTCGCGCAGGTACAGGCGGCGATGAATCCGGATTATTTGCCGGTGATTTATTCAGAATGTATTCGCGTTATGCAGAGCGCCAACGCTGGAAGGTAGAGATTGTTTCAGCCAACGAATCTGAAGTAGGAGGCTACAAAGAAATTATCGCCAAGGTTGAAGGTTATGGCGCGTACTCAAAACTCAAATTCGAATCTGGCGTGCATCGTGTACAGCGTGTACCAGATACTGAAACACAAGGCCGTATTCATACTTCAGCTTGTACGGTAGCAATATTGGCAGAAGCGGATGAAGTGAGCGATGTCGTGATTAATCCGGCAGAAATTCGCATCGATACCTACCGTGCCAGCGGCGCGGGTGGTCAGCATATTAACAAGACTGATTCTGCCGTGCGTATCACCCACTTGCCAACCGGCATCGTAGTGGAATGCCAGGATGACCGCTCGCAACATAAAAACAAAGCACAAGCCATGAGTGTGCTGGTTGCACGGATCAAAGATGCCGAGGTGCGCGCACAGCAATCTAAAATTGCCTCCGAGCGTAAATCCCTAATCGGTTCAGGTGACAGAAGTGAACGCATCCGCACCTATAACTACCCACAAGGTCGCATTACCGATCACCGTATCAACCTCACGCTTTATAAGATTGATGCGATTACCGAAGGCGATATGGATGAGTTGATCGGCGCATTATCGGCTGAACATCAGGCTGATTTATTGGCGAGTTTGAGTGACGATAGCTAAATAGTCAGTTCAAGCCAGAACTGGCTATCCAAATACCTCAAGCCCTGCAGAAATGTGGGGCTTTTTCTATTTGTTCACTTTGCTAATTGGTTATTTTTTATATACCCAGATTACTCTATAGCTATTTAGAGCTATTGATTACTTCAAAGCAGGCTGATACTGTTCATCACGAATGAATTTATATCCCCCGTGTTACATGAACGGGAAATTTGCAAAGTAAAATTAAAGAAGAGATTATGGATCAAGGCAAATTCGCTGCTGATTTTTTGGCAGCAAACTTAGACAAAATATATGGTTTCGGTAAAAAAGTTTATGGCAAAGCGGATGCAGCTATACAAGTAAGTTTAAAAACCGCTTATACAGATTATTTAAACGCCTCAAGGCTAAAACACTCAAAATCTAAATCATTTTTTATACGTAATCAACCTGTTGAGCTTTATAGTTATTATGTTCCGACGAGTATTGCATGTGGTAATAGGCTAATAACCAAACCAAATTTTAAAAAATGTACAGACTTTACAAACCGAATTGTGATCTCTGGTACAGGCGGGTCAGGTAAATCAGTACTTATGAAGCATTTATTTCTAGATTGTATTCATGAGAAGTCCCATACGCCAATACTGATTGAGCTACGAGATTTAAACTCTTATGAAAAAACATTAGATGATTTTGTAAACGAATCTTTATCCAATTTTGGATTTAAGACTACACAGGATTACATAAAGAATGCAAAATTAGCAGGTCATTTTTGCTACTTTTTTGATGGATTTGATGAAATTTCTCCTAAGTTACGAAATAAAATTACCAGAGAAATATCCTCACTCTCGAAGAAATTTCCAAAATGCCCAATTTTTATATCTTCTAGACCAGATGACACTCTAACGAGTTTAGATGAGTTTTCAACATTTAAAATGTGCCCATTGGAATTATCTGAAGCATTGGAATTAGTCGGAAAACTACCATTTGACGATGTCATTAAGGATAAATTTTGTTCCAACTTATCCAAAGGTCTCTTCGAAAAGCACAAATCCTTTTTATCAAACCCTCTCTTATTGTCCATAATGTTATTAACTTATGGAGAAAATGCAGAGATACCTTCAAAACTTAGTATTTTTTATAATCAGGCATTTGACGCACTTTTTCGAAGGCATGATGCTTATAAAGGTGCTTATAGCAGAGACCGATTAACAACACTGGACTCTCAAGATTTTATTAGACTTTTTTCACTATTTAGCTTACAAACATATGAAAAAAGACTTTTTAAAATGCCTCGATCACAGTGCTTAGAATTTATTGAAAAAAGCATTAAGATATTAAATATAAATGTAGATGCAAATGATTATTTGAATGATCTATTGAGTGCAGTTTGCCTATTAATAGAAGATGGGCTTGAAATTACTTTTTCCCATCGATCATTTCAAGAATACTTCGTGGCTTTATATATTTCTACTGCTGCGCCTGAAGTTCAATTTAGACTTATTGAACGTTTTTGGATAAATTTAAATTCTGACAATGTATTCAATTTGCTAAGGGAGATAAATCCCGATTTATATGAAAGAGCCTTGTTAGTACCCAAATTAGAAGAGTTTTTCGCTGAAATTAAAGTCAAAAATACAATTGAAATACCTCATTTAATTAGATACTTGAAATTAATTTTTAGAACTGTTGAATACAATCATGACCCTGATCAAGACCACGGCATGATGTTCTTTTTTGATAACTCTAAGGAAGGAATTAGAATTTGCCAACATAGGATAGTTCAGATTGCCGTAAGGGATTATTCAGATTATGTAATGCCTACAAAAGAAAAAATTAATGAAGATAGTTTAAGAATGTTTAAAAAACATTTTCAAGATGTAACTGAATACGAAGTTAATACATTGGACAATAAATCTCCTATTGTTTTTGATTTGAATGCAAACGGATCATGGTACTCAGTTGCTTATTTATCCGCTGCATACTCCGCATTTAAAGGGCTAAAATCTAAACATACTAATACAACCCAGAGCTTTGATATATTATTAGGTATTAAGTAACGAATATTTAACCAAGAATTTTTTAGCAAAGCGCCCCAGCATGTAAAGAAAAGTGAATGTTCCAGTTCTCTCTTTTGTCTGGTTGGTGAGCCAATTTGATACAAAAGTGCTTTTATCTGCCACTCAAAATAGTGTGTTTTGTCAACTTTTTATGGGCGAGTAAGACGTTATAATCTTGGGGTTAGAAATGAGTTTATATGAACTTATTACGCAACAAGTCAAATCGAAGCGCCGC
This sequence comes from Methylotenera sp., assembly GCA_035633175.1. Taxonomy (GTDB): domain Bacteria; phylum Pseudomonadota; class Gammaproteobacteria; order Burkholderiales; family Methylophilaceae; genus Methylotenera. The sequence goes on along the minus strand of DASQFK010000195.1, from coordinate 5,743 downwards.
CGTTGGCGCATTGGGTCTTCGGGTTTACAATTAAGGTACTGGTTACGCTTAGTTTTCATTAGTGGCCGCGTCACCTTAACATAGTGTTATATTTCACCAGTAGTACATGAAGTGGCATATGTATTAGAGGGGTAATTTATGTCTGATATGATTTTACTAGGTACTCGCAAGGGCACCATAATATTCGATCGTATAAACTCTAACTGGCGGCCCCGTCCAATCGCGCATGCGGGCATTCCTGTGTGTTACGCGGCACGTGATCCTCGTGACGGTACCTTGTGGGTATCCCTCGACCATGGGCACTGGGGGCCGAAGTTGTCTCGTTCTCGTGATGGGGGTAAAACCTGGGTCGACATTTCTTCCCTAAAATACCCTGAAGGCGCACGCTATATCGTCAAATACCTACCTACCCCGGATTTCAACCCGGAGTCACCGTCCGCTCAAGCAAAGTATGGCGATGCAACCGTGCTTAAAATCTGGAATATTGTGTTTGGGCATGCCAATCAACCTAATAGGCTATATGCAGGCACTATCCCTGGTGGTTTATTTGTCAGCGATGATGGCGGCGATAGCTGGGAACTCAACCGACCACTTTGGAACCATGAGAGTCGGGGTGGTGATTTGTTCGCAGGTGATGCGACGTCTGAAAACAAATGGAATGGTACGCCTGCAAGTATCGATTATGGCATTTTTGAACCCGGCATTCATTCCATCATTGTTGATCCGCGCGATCCGGCTCATATACATGTTGCGGTATCTACAGCAGGGGTTATTGAGACGACCGATGGTGGCCAAAGTTGGCGCAGCTGTAACCAAGGCATGACGAATGATTACATGCCGAATCCAGAATCCGACTGGTGTCATGACCCGCACTTCGTGACGAGCTGCCCTGCACAGCCGGATCATCTCTGGCAGCAAAACCACTTCGGTATTTTTTACAGTGATGACGGCGCAAAGAATTGGAAAAAGGTCAGTCGGCCTGATGTTGGGGTAAATTTTGGCTTTCCAATTGTGGCTGATGCAAATGACGGACGCACCGCGTGGGTGGTACCGGCGCGTGCGGATGCAGAACGCATGGCGATTGATGGTGGTTTGTTTGTCGCACGTACGACCGATGGTGGGCAGACTTGGCAAACTTTTCGTAACGGCCTGCCGCAAGAAAACGCCTACGACATCGCCTTGAGACATAGTTTTGATGTGTCGAGAGATTGTTTATGTTTTGGCAGCACGACTGGAAATGTTTACCTGTCAGAAGACCGTGGTGAAACATGGCAATGCCTGGGTAATAATTTTCCGCCGGTTTATTCAGTAAGATTTGGCTGAACAACATGCCACGTGTTGAAATGACGCAACATCTTTACCGGTTCTTTCCGCAATTAAAGAACCAAGTGATCACTGTGCCAGCCGACTCGGTCGCAAAAGCTTTACTTGCTATCAACGAGATTGCCCCAGGCTTTACCGATTACGTGCTCGACGAACGTGGTGCGCTGCGTCGGCATGTGAATATCTCTATCAATGACACCATAGTGATTGATAAAATAAAACTCTCTGATCGTATACCGGAGGACGGAACCGTTTATATTTTCCAATCCCTAAGTGGTGGCTGAGGTACTCAGAGGCTATGGAATAAAACTTAATCCTTAATTACCTATCGCTTATTCGAAGCTCAAAGCCTAAACCTCAATCCTTTTAGCTCGAGGTTTAACCTTAAAAATTCGCTTCAAATACTGGTTAAGGTCATCCACATAGGTGTATAGCACTGGAATAATCACTAAACTTAATACCGTCGAAGTGATTAAACCGCCAATGACGGTAATGGCCATAGGCGCACGGAAGCTTGGGTCTGCTCCGTAACCAAGGGCGATGGGTAACATGCCTGCGCCCATAGCAAGGGTGGTCATAATAATAGGGCGAGCGCGTTTATGGCAACCATCTAAAATGGCATCCAACCTACTTAAATTGCGTTCTTTGCGACCCATGATGGTGTATTCCACTAGCAGAATTGAGTTTTTGGTTACCACGCCCATTAACATGAGCAAGCCAATTACACTGGGCATCGAGAAGCTGCTGCCAGTTGCGAGTAGTGCTAAAAACGCACCGCCTAATGACAAAGGCAACGCGCCTAAAATAGTGACTGGCTGTAAAAAGTCGTGGAACAGCAAGACTAATACGATGTAAATACACATCACGCCTATCATCATGGCAGCGCCAAAGCTGCCGAATAGCTCTGTCATGCGCTGCGCATCGCCCGATTCAATCAACTTAACACTGGGCGGGAGTGATTGCATGGAACGTAATTTTTTCACTTCCTCCGTTACTTCACCAATCAAACGTTTACCTAACTCAATTTCGAAGGTGACATTACGCATGCGGTCTAGCCTATCCACTTGTTGCGGACCGCCATTGATTTGGATATCTGCCACTGTTGCGAGCGACACACTGCCCGCACGGCCAGGGACGCGTAGCTGGGCGATATCGTCCAAACTTTGGCGGAATGACTCGTCTAGCCTGACGCGAATCGGAATCTGCCGTTGCGGTAAGTTAAGCTTAGGTATAACGTTAGAAAAATCACCGGAGGTCGCCACGCGGATGACATCTGCCAGCGCCTGCACGGTAATGCCCAACTCTGCCGCTTTATTAAAATCTGGTTTAATCTGAATTTCTGGCCGCTCTAAGCTGGCACTGGAAGTAATATTACCTAAACCTTTGAGCGTACGTAAATCACGCTCCACAGCTTTGCTCGCGGCTTGTAATGCGTAAGGGTCGTCGCTGGCGAGCGTCACTTGCAGGCGCTCGCCGCTGCCACCGGCACCTACCGAGATTCTAACCCCTGGCAATACGGCCAATTTGATACGAATATCTTCTTCAACTGCCGCCTGTTTGCGTGAGCGCTCACTGCGATCCAACAAGGTTAAGGTGAGCGTAGCTTTGCGCACATCGTTACTGCTCACACTGCCAGAAGGACCGCCGCCGCTAGTACTCACGCCAACAGCGGTAAATACTTGCGTCACGTCAGGAATTTCACGCAGTAATTGCTCTGCATTGATGGCAATTTTTTTGGTCTGCTCCAAAGTACTGCCCGGCTGCAATTCCAGCGCCACTTTAGTTTGGCTAGTATCGGCTGATGGCACAAAACCTTTAGGCAATAAAGGCATTAAAGCGAGTGAGCCGATAATAAAGAGCGTGATGCCAATGACAACAGTTTTGCGATAATTCAGGCACCATTTCACCACACGCAGATATAGTCGCATGGGTGCACTGAATTCTTCTGCCGTTGCTACACGGGGCTTAAGTATGTAAGCCGCCATCATGGGAGTAAGTAAACGTGCGACTAATAAAGACGCCATGACTGCAGCCGCGGCAGTCATGCCGAATTGTTTGAAGAATTTACCAGGTATGCCGCCCATGAATGCCGTAGGCAAAAATACGGCAATTAGCGTAAACGTAGTGGCAATCACCGCAAAACCAATTTCATCTGCTGCTTCCATTGCCGCTTGATACGGGGTTTTACCCATGCGCAGATGCCGCACGATATTTTCAATTTCTACGATTGCGTCATCTACCAAAATACCTACTACCAGCGCTAAAGCCAGCAAAGTAAGAACGTTTAAGCTAAAACCAGAGTAGTACATCACCGCGAATGTCGGGATGATAGACAGCGGCAATGCAACAGTTGCCACAAAGGTTGCGCGCCAATCGCGCAAAAACAGCCACACCACCAGCACCGCTAGCAGCGAACCCTCAAACAGCAAGTGCATGGAGCCGCTGTAATTATCTTGCACAGGTTTTACGGTATTAAAAGCTTCGGAAATATGCGTTTTTGGATGTGTCACTGAAAACCGTTCTATGGCTGCGCGCACGGCTTTAGCTACCGTGACTTCACTCGTACCTTTGGTTCGCGTAATTTCGAAACCAATCACTGGTTTACCATCTAAAGTAGCGTAAGTGCTGCGTTCTGCTACTGTATCTTTTACCGTAGCCACTTGGTCGAGCTTGATATGCCGACCGTCTGCCAAGGGAATATCCAGTGTTGCGATTTCATCTGGCGAGCTTACAGCGCCCAGAGTTCTTACTGACTGTATGCTGTTGCCAATGTCACCACGGCCGCCGGAGGCATCTTGCTGCACTTGTTTTAAGCGGGACGATATATCACCGGCACTGACGTTTAAACCTGCCATGAGCGCTGGGTTAAGGTCTACATGTACTTCACGATTTACACCGCCGATACGGGCAACTTTGCCTACACCGGGTACCGATAATATCGTCTTATTAATATCGTTATCTACAAACCAGGATAGTTCTTGCTCATCCATATTATCGGCGACGACAACATACGTAAGTAAAGTGCCGCCAGAAGTCGTCACTTTGGAAACTACCGGATTCGTCAGGGCTGTAGGTAAATCATAGCGCGCACTATCAACTGCGTTCCGCACCTCATTCAGTGCTTCTTCAGAGTTTTTATCGATATTGAATTGCACCGCGATGCTGACTGACCCATCGGTCACAGTAGAGCGGATATGCTCAATGCCGCCTAGCGAGGCAACTTTGTCTTCAATTTTCCGGGCGACTTCGGTTTCTAATTGCCCTGGTGCAGCACCCTCTAATGAAGCGCTGATAGTAATGACCGGTATTTCAATATCAGGGAAATTCTGTATGCCTAGTTTATTTAGGCTAGTTAACCCGATAACAGTCAGTACTACGAATAGCAGTAAAGCGGGGACGGGATTACGAATAGACCAGGCGGAGAAATTCATTTGCCTGCATCCTCATTCATTTTGGCTTGGTCATTATTCGATGTTTTTTGAGCATTAACCACCTTGACCAAATCGCCATCATTTAAAAATGCCCCGCCAGTGACAACCAATTGCGCATCTTCCGTAATACCCTCTGATATTTCCACCAAATCACCCTCACGGCGACCTGTTGTAACGCTGCGTTGAATCACGCGATGTATGAGTGCATTTGCAGTGTTGGTCGCCGTCTGCACTTCATATAAATAGCTACGACCATCACGCAATACCAATGCAGTTTGCGGCACAGCTAATGCCGGTTTAGTACCGATATTGATCGTGCCTTGGGCATACATGCCGGGTTCGGCAGAGGCTTTGGGTAGGTCTACATAGACCAGAGCGTTACGCGTATTCACATCTACGGTAGGCGCTTTCATACGTACAGTGCCCGTGACTTGACGATTATCCGGCAAGGTCAGATTTACTTTTTGACCTACTTTAATCAATGCTAATTGCTGCGCATTCACCTCGCCACGCCATTCTATGCGGCCTTGTCTAATCAATCGGAATAGTTCGCCGCCAACAGCGACTACGTTGCCCAAGTTAGCGCTGCGCGATGAGATTACACCATCATCAGCTGCGGTCACATGCGTTTGACGCAAACGAATCTGCTGATTGTCCAACTCGGCTAGCGATAGATTTAAGTTCGCTTGCGCAGTTTCTTCTGCAATCACGTATTGGTTAATTTGCTGGGTCGATAGCGCGCCGCTATCTTTAATCTGACGGGCTCGGTCTGCGTTGGATTTAGCTTCGGCTAAATTAGAACGGTCACGTGCAACCGTCGCTTGCTGCTTATGCAAATCTGCAAGCACCGTTTCATCTGCCAATAGCGCCAGATCCTGACCGCGTTTGACTTGGCTTCCTACATCGACTAGTACCTGCTTGATACGCAATCCGCCAATCTCTGCACTCACTTGCGCCTCTTGCCAGGCACTCACTGCACCATTCATCGT
>DASQFK010000194.1:0-4542 GCA_035633175.1 Methylotenera sp. | reverse complement strand
CTAAGCCCAGCTTAATAGGCGAGATGTTTGTAATATTAAACTAAACAGCCTTGCGGCGACGTGTAATAAAACTACGCAATTCTGTTTTTAGCGATTGCACAGGGTGTTTTGGCGTATAAGCTAATATAAATAATATGCCTGCGAGACTAGCTAGAATCCAACGTAGCTCGAACCCAGCTCTGTCACGACGCGCGGGTTTTTGTTTTTTCATCGCGCCCAATACGTCTTGTACGCTGTCACCACGCACATATATACCATTCACTTCTTTAGCTAAAGTTTTTAGGTAAGGCTCGTCTAATTTAGATAAATAGCGGTCACTAGTCCCGCCAGCCACATTGTCATCACGTACGCCAATATTCGCTTCTGAAATTTGTGCGATACCGGGTTGCATGGCAAAACTTTCGCCAGACCAGTAACCAATCAGCTGATTATGCTCGTCTAGTTTAGGAATAGGGGTGCCTTGATCGCCTCCTATGCCGACGAATAACCAGCCTTCACCACCCTGAAACGCAGTGAGGTCTTGTGTATTGAAGACATGTAATTTTGGCGCTTCTTCACCATCTGTAAAATACACCACTTGAGCAGGTTCAGGAAATGAACGTATGGTTCTGGCGAGCCCGAGCATGCTGGTACGCACACGACTGTTTCCCGACCAGGCAGTGCGCCAATCCAAATGATCGATCGTGTCGTTAATAGAATCAAAATTTTCACACACTTCTATTGGTGTATAAAGCGCGGCAACGCTCACCCCTGCAAATAACCCGATGCTTACATTGGTACCACAAGGTAATTCACCTATCAATTTATGTAAGGTATCTTGTGTAAACGCCATCCGTGTAGCTGGTTTACCATTTAAGGTTTTATCAATCACGTTCATACTTTGTGAAATATCAGCGACAAAAAGGTAGCTGTAAATATCGCGTTTAATCGGTATTTTTGGGTTGAATATTGCAATGATGAGCAGTACCAGTGCAGCAAGCAATAAAGCTGCATCGTGGCGATGGCGAAAGTAGTTAACGAGCTTATGCATGGTATTCATAGCTTTATGGCAACCCTACTGGAATACTACCCATAATCAAGCCTGGGGTATCGCTTTCACCCACACCTGGCGTTGGCGTGCCTGGCAACATGGTTAAAATTCGATCTAAATTATGCCGTGCATCCCAAAATGAATTGTCGAGTCTTAATGATTGTTGATAAGCCGTTTTAGCCTGACGGAATAGATATTCCGCTTCGTCACGCACGGTCATATTTGCACCATTGATGATTAAGCCGCGTCTAAAGAATATATTGCCCAAATTATATTGAATGGCAGACTTTTGCGTAGTGTTAGCGTTGTTAAGCGCTTTATTGAATAGCAATGTCGCTTCTTTATAGCGCTCGTTGTTTGCTAGCCAATAAGCGGTTGCAAATTTAGCCTCAAAACTTTGCAAGTCAGTTTCCGGTGGTTTAGCTTCGCTAATCGCTAAATTAAATGCCTCAATCTGCTTGGTGCGATTGTAAAAATAGACTGTGCTTATGGCACTGATTATTGCGATTGCTATCAATAGCCAAGTGATTTTTGTCACAGTGAAAAAGTGTCTCAGATTAGTGAGAAGCGAAGTCTTAATTGCCCGCGAATTTTGCATATTTAATGAGTTTAGTGCCATGTTTTAACCTCTAAGTATTTCACACCTAACAGCAAACTAATCATGATTGCGGCAATAATAAAACAAGCGTTTGAATAGTCTCGACCAGGAATTCTTTCTAAGTATTTGATTGGCTTTCTTTCACGATTACTGATGTCGTTCATCGCTATTTGCAGTGATTTTGGATCTTCAGCTTCATACGCTTTAAAGGGCGTTCTCAGCGTCTTGAAAAATTCATTCAGTTCGATTTCAGCAGGTAATGCAGCATCCTCAGGGGGTACATAGGTGGTATCAAATATGCTCAAGCCACCCGGTTGACGTAATACAATCCAATAAAGGCTGATGTGCAGGCGATCAAACCAATCCTTGATTTTTTGTTGGGTACCCGCGTCTATTCTACCCGCACCGTCAGAGAGCAAAATCACAGCACGAGAGCCTGAATCCGGGATTTTATCGAACAGGCCTGCACTGCTGGTTAAGCCGCTGCCGATATTTGTTTGGAATAGCGCATTACCGCCAGTGGCTTGCACGGCAGCAATAATGGCTTTTTTGTTTTCGCTCAATGGGAGTACATACATCGCAGAATTACTAAAGGTAATCATGCCAAACATATCTTCTTTGCGTGATTTTACAAAGTCGGTAATTAGTCTTGCTGCTGCCACGGATTTTGTTTCGCCCACGGTAGTGTTACCTGCCGCATCAGTCGTGCCTGAAAACGGATCGTCCATACTTGCGCTGCGATCTAACACTAAGGCAATTTGTGCACCTACGCCGATACGTTCGACTTTTTGTTCGTGGGTATGTGGTGCAGCTAAGCCAAGGATAATAAACAACAAGGTGCATACAGCTAATATTTTTAGCAATAAACCAATCAGGTTCGATAATGGATCTACTGGCAACATGTTGACCCAAGAGTAGTGTTTGGCATGGGTGCGTTCCAGCAGTAGCGGTAAAAAGGCCAATGGCAATAACCATAATAACCATGGATGTGAAAATGCCATGTGCTAAGCCCCAGCCTTTATTACCTTAGATGGCACGTTAACTTTAGATTCTGGCGTTAACCCACGTTCACAGTCACGGCAACGACGGGTAAAAGCTTTTAACCATTTTAATGGTTCATTACCTACGGTATGTGCTGATTTAGGTTCGAAATAAACATTGCGCGACAAGCTAAAGAACTGCTGAATCTCAGATCTCATCGCAACAAAGTTTGGTTTTTTAGCCAAAAATTCATCTAAATTACTGCTAAACACACTCATTCCTGCGGTGGTATTAATAGCCTCATGTACTTTAGAAACTGCTGATTTTAAACCTTCGGGCGTATGGGGAGTTTTACGTACAGCACGATAAGCTTTGGCAAAAGCACCGCCCATGCGTGGCAACCATGCATGCATGCCGAGTATATAAAGCAAGCCTAATAGGCTAATCGCTAAGAAAATACCAGCCACTTTCAGCCATTTTTTCTCATTAACATCGTTTAATAACAAGGGGCCACGTAATGGACTCATATTATTTTCAATTTTAACCTGGCCAAATATTGCGATGGGGGAGATGGCAATATTGATACTAGGTATACGATATTTAACCAGGTCTTTGCTATCTTTAGTATTGATTAAATTAAGGTACTCAGGCCCTAGCGAAGCAGTTTTTGCGACGACGTTATTAGTAAATACCTGGTAGGCAAGTTTAATGTCAAAGGTTGTGCTGTCCTTATTTTCTTTTTTGGTATGGCTCACACTTTTCATTTCGATACCAATGACTTGCCCTTTATAGCGTTTTTCGTAACCAGTAATCGGTAGTGATGTTTCAATCAATTTGTAGGGCGCTTTGATGGTTAAAATCACTTCTCGCTCAATGATGTCGCCTACGGTATAGCCTACTAATTTCGTTGGTTCTATTGTTTTAATCGTGACATACCCTTCTGGAATATCAGGTAGATTTTGACTATCTAATGCAAAAGCAATATGGGGCACTAGAGTGAATGCAAGTAAGCAATAAATAATACGGATGAATTTTGTCATGATGTTAAATTTACTTAATTAGGCGGCTATTTGATTAGGCTGCAACAAATTGGTGAAAGTACTCCGTCAGTGAATCTGCATCAAATTCACCTTCAACATAAAAAGGCGGCATGTCGTAACGCATAAATAGATCGTAAATTTCTTGCCTGCGATTTTCAAATGAAGTCACAATCTTTTCGCGTAAATCCTTGCGTAAAAACAGCGTACGTTTTTCGCCTGTTTCAGCATCTGAAACATTAGTTAAGCCAAATTCTGGTAAGTTCTTGTACTCGGCTGAATCCCACAACACGATAGGTACGATGTGATGGCGTAGTAGATTAGAAAGTGACTCTTCAAGTAAAGCATTAGGTATGTGAAAGTCAGAAATTAAGAACACTAACGAACGTTCACGCGGCAAATAACGATAAACCTCAGTAATGCCATTACAACTTACAGGATTTGGATGGTAATCCTTCAATGATTCAGCCATTTCGATTGCACGATAGGATTTGAATGAAGATGCGCTAATCCAATCTTCACGCACGATGTCATCAAAGCCAATAAAGCCAAATGGGTCATGATTTTGACTGGCTGATTGTGCAACTGATTCTGCAATTTCTGCCGCCAGTTTGATTTTTCGTTTTTTTGCACCAAAATTCATGCTGCCCGATAAATCGCAAATTACATAAACAGGCGTTGCACTTTTTTGGTTAAAAAGTCGCACATATACTTGCTCCAGCGGGTCGCGTATCGTTTGGCGTATATCAATACGACGTGGATCTGGATAAGACAGTAATGTGGTGTGACCACGAAACTCCATGCCCATCCCTCGCTGTGTACTGGCATGATGCCCAGGATGCCGCCCACGAGAGCGCCAGCCTATGTGGTAATTGAACGATTTAATGTCTTCGACC
>DASQFK010000193.1:0-5139 GCA_035633175.1 Methylotenera sp. | reverse complement strand
TAGCCCGTAATCCATGGAAAAGTCTACTTGAGCATCGTTACGTTTAAGCTCGGCGGAAGTGCCTGGGTCACTCTTAATAGTATTCGCTATGCCGATTTGAAGGCGGCTGTAATAAGCGGCATCATTTCTATTGAAGACTGCATCAAATCTATCTTCAAATGCATAACGATTAAATCCAGTGGGGGGCGAGATTGCTGCCGCGCCTATCTCACGCCAAAAACTTGGCTTACTGCCACCCTTCTCAAGGATGATATTTGACATTCTGAAAAGGGATTCACCAAGAAAAGATCCACCTAGCCCTGTCGAAATCATATCGTTTTTAGAAGGCGGCGTTTTCTCTCCTGCTATTTCCCAGAAATAGCTCCCGGCCAAATCGTAGCCTAAAGACTCCCAATAACCGAGGCCGGCAGATCTGGCAAAACCATGGTACATAGAGCCCTGATACGGATGGCCTAACTGATTAATTTTGAAAGCATCCCTGTCGACGTCCCAACTGCTCTTTAGGTTGTGTCGGATAGTAGATAAGTTTGAGTCGTAATCTGAAACGCCGCTGTAGTGGCGATTAAACTGATTTAGCAGGAAATCAAAGCCGACAATTTCAAGGGCTGGGATTAGATAACTTTTGTTCGTTTGTCTATCAGATGAAAAGTCTATTTTTGCATTGCTGCCAGATGGTTTTGCTGCTGGTTCAGTAGTCACTACCGAGTCATCGGCGAACGCTATGCCCACGGTTGTAGTATTTAGTGTAACTAGCGCGATGATGATCGCGCTTTTAATGTAGTCAAGACGCTGGAATCGGACTATGGATGATCTAACACCTGCATTTTTTATTCTCATGACAGATTTTCCACCCATCTAATTTGGTAAGACTAAATAGCAAATTGGTTTTATGTAACTTTATAAAAGAATTTTGCTTTTTGCTCACAGACTCACGCACATAAGCAGAGCATAGCCCTCATTCTCAATTTCGGCAAGGCGGACTTTATTGAGAGAAGTAAATTTAAAAGTGCTAAAAGAGCTCGCGTAAGTTGGTCTAAATGAATTTAGACCAACACGATTGTTGGGCTTCACAAGCACAGCACCAACCTACAATCACTTGGTAGTGTGAAAAATTAGTAAGTACTAGGTTCTTTTAGGATCACTGGGCTGATATCAAAACTACCGTCATCATGGCCAACCATGATTTGACCATCTTGAATGGTGCAGCTGATATTCAAACTGCGTGATGCAATACTCGCCAGCTCCTTGGTATCAGGTAAATTAATAATGGTGAGGTTGTTGGTTTTTAATAGCGCTTTGCTATTTTGCATCCACCACATATCGGCAATCCGTCCGCCATATAACACCACCACTACTTGTTTGGCACGCCCTGCTGCTTTACGAATGTCACGCTCAGTGGGCAACCCTACATCCATCCATAGCTGGATAGCACCCGTGAGGTCTTTTTGCCACAAATCTGGTTCTTCATCATCGCTTAAGCCTTTGCCGAATATGAGTGCTTCATTGGCATAGAGCGCAAAACCGATGAGTCTTACCATGACGCGTTCGTCAGTTTCTGATGGATGTTTAGCGATGGTGAGGCTATGTTGCTGGTAATAATTACGATCCATATCTGAAACCTGTAGATCGACTTTATAAATTGTTGATTTGATTGCCATTGCTAAGGTGAGCCCTTTTTAGTTGGCACATTATACCTACTTTAAGCATGCCTTATTTACACATGTGTTTAATGGTAGTTTTCCATCATAATCAGCAGCTTTATGGCTTGGTGCGAGCAAGCCAACTTGGTTTCTGTTAAGCTTCCATTCTTTCAAATTAGTAAATATTCATCATGGCTCAATATGTAATGTCTATGCTCCGCGTGAGCAAAATTGTTCCTCCCAAAAAACAGATCATTAAAGATATTTCACTGTCATTCTTCCCAGGTGCCAAAATTGGTTTGTTGGGTTTGAACGGTTCGGGTAAATCTACCGTGCTGCGTATTATGGCGAATGCTGATAAAGAGTTTGAAGGCGAAGTACAGCATCAGCCCAACCTCTCGATCGGCTATTTGCCGCAAGAACCGCAGCTAGACCCAGAAAAAACCGTGCGTGAAGAGGTTGAATCTGGCATGGGCGAAGTCATGCAGGCGCAAGCCAAGCTAGAGGCTGTGTATGCTGCTTATGCTGAACCAGATGCTGACTTTGAAAAACTAGCAGAAGAACAGGCAAAATACGAAAACATCATTGCAGCAAGCGGCGCAGATCTAACCACGCAGTTAGAGATTGCAGCTGATGCGCTACGTTTACCGCCATGGGATGCGAAAATCGGCCCATTGTCAGGCGGTGAAAAACGTCGTGTGGCCTTGTGCAAATTATTGCTTTCTAAGCCTGATATGTTGTTACTAGATGAGCCAACCAACCATTTAGATGCTGAGTCTGTGGAGTGGTTAGAGCAGTTTTTAGTGCGCTTCCCTGGTACGGTGGTGGCGGTAACACATGATCGATACTTCCTTGATAATGCAGCGGAATGGATTTTAGAGTTGGATCGTGGCCATGGTATTCCTTGGAAAGGCAATTACTCTAGCTGGCTGGATCAAAAACAAGCACGTTTAGCGCTGGAAGAATCACAAGAATCATCCCGTCGCAAAGCGCTGAATACCGAGCTGGAATGGGTGCGTCAAAACCCGAAAGCACGCCAAGCCAAAAGCAAATCACGTATCGCCCGCTATGAAGAACTGGCGAGTGCGGAATACCAAAAACGCAATGAAACGCAGGAGATTTTTATTCCAGCCGGTGAGCGTTTGGGCGATCAAGTCATTGAGTTCAACGGCGTGAGCAAAGCTTTTAAAGACCGTTTGTTGATTGATAATTTGAGCTTCAGTGTGCCTGCTGGCGCCATTGTCGGCATTATCGGCCCGAACGGTGCGGGTAAATCTACCTTGTTTAAGATGATTACGGGTAAAGAGCAGCCAGATAGCGGTGAGGTAAAAATTGGCACCACTGTGAAAATGGCCTATGTGGACCAAAGCCGCGATGCACTGAGTGATGCTAAAACCGTGTTCGATGAGATATCAGGTGGTTCGGATATCTTGACCGTGGGCCGTTATGAAACACCGTCACGTGCCTATATTGGCCGCTTTAATTTTAAAGGCGGCGATCAGCAAAAGATCGTTGGCCAACTTTCTGGCGGCGAGCGCGGACGTCTACATCTAGCTAAAACGCTGATTTCTGGTGGTAATGTGTTGCTGTTGGATGAACCTTCAAATGATTTGGATGTGGAAACTTTACGTGCGTTAGAAGATGCATTACTGGAGTTTGCCGGCTGTGTATTGGTGATTTCACATGATCGCTGGTTCTTGGATCGTATCGCTACGCATATTCTGGCGGCCGAAGGTGATTCGCAATGGACGTTCTTCAACGGCAACTACCAAGAATACGAAGCGGATAAACGGAAACGTTTAGGTGAGGAAGGCGCAAAACCTAAGCGTATTAGATACAAGCCGATTACCAGATAAAACTTGTAAATGAAAAAGTCTATATCCTGAAAACTTAACAATTCCGTCATTCCCGCGTAGGCGGGAATCCAGTTAAGGTGCAATTTTTTGTGAGTCACTTAACACGTAACACGCCTAGATTCCCGCCTGCGCGGGAATGACGGAAGGGTAAGTTTTAGCCATTACAACCAATCCCAGTCTAGTCTAGGTTTGTGCGGCGCTTTTTTCATAGCCCAATCCCATAAAACTGGCGGTATAAAACGCATCAATCTCGCTAGCCAGCCCATTTGCCATGGAATCACTACAAAGCGGCGTTTGTGTTCTATAGCATTTACAAACTTAATAGCAGCAACGTCAGCATCCATCAAGAAAGGCATCTTGTAGTGATTAACATCCGTCATTGGTGTGCGGATATAGCCAGGCGCGATAGTAGTCACGGCAATATTGTCACGCGCCATTTCTACCCGTAAGCTTTCTAAATAGCTAATGGCGGCCGCTTTAGATGCGCTATATGCCCCTGCCCCCGGTAAGCCACGTATGCCAGCAACACTGGCGATGCCCACAAGCTGAGCTGTTTGACCAAGCCGCCCTACTTCACGCATTGCCGCAATGAATGGCTGAAAGGTATGTACCAAGCCGAGCACGTTGATATCCATCACTGCTTGAAACGCTGCGATATCTTCTTGATGTTCAGTGAGCGTGCCACGGCTAACGCCCGCACAAGCAATCACCACATTTGGCGTGCCGTGTTGCTGAATGAAATCTGCGCCAGCAGCAGCAAGTGCGGTACTGTCACGAACATCTAGCGGGTAAATTGCACATTTTATTTTGTAAGTATCTTGCAATGTTGTTTGCAGCTTTTGTAAGTGCTCACTGCGTCTGGCTACAAGTCCAATAGTCGTATCTTCATTATGGTGACGTTTGGCATATTCTGTAGCAAGTGCCTCACCTATACCACTGGATGCGCCTGTAATAAAAACTTTCATAAACGTGCCTTTGTAGTGATAGCTCAATATTATAGACGTAAAAAACCCGCTTTTACGGTGAAGTAAAAACGGGCTATTTATTAAACAAGCTTTAAAACAAACTAATTGAAAAAATCACTGAACAGCTCTTGAAATCGACTTTTCAGTGTTTTGACTGTAGTTACTTTTTTGCTGTTTTGGCCTTATCTGCACGTACATTTGCAATGATGTAATCAGCGGTTTTTAAGGCTTGCTCATTGCCGCCAGACATCGTGCTTGAGGTAATGTACTGACCATCGATAATCAAACTAGGAACCCCTGTTGCGCCCGATGCACGGAAGAATTGTGCTGCGTGATTAAGCTTATTGCTCATAGAAAAAGATTTGAATGTTTCATCAACTTTGCTTCTATCTAATCCACTGCGTTTTGTGATCCAATCAATAGTGGCTTTTTCATCACTTGGATTCAACGCTTTTTGTTTATGAATGGCTTCAAATAAAGGTATATGCAATTTTTCAGATAATTTTAAATCTTCAAGTGCATAAAAAGCTTTTGCCATTGGTGCCCAATCTGGACGTGGCAAGGCAGGAACACGTTTAAAAACTACATCGGCGGGTAATTTTTTTACCCATGCATTTAAGATTGGATCTATTTGGTAGCAATGAATACAACCATACCAAAAAAGTTCAGTCACTTCTA
>DASQFK010000192.1:0-23718 GCA_035633175.1 Methylotenera sp. | reverse complement strand
AGACCCGCTCCAAGCAAATCATCACCTTGCCCGCAAGAATCACGCGCTGGAAAGGGCAAGAAGATTTTATTGAAGTAGTCGCTAAGTTAAAAGATGAAGTCCCTAATTTACATGGGCTGATTGTTGGTGAAACCAAACAAGATAAATTTGATTTTTTAGATGATCTAAAGAACAAAGCAAAAAAACTCGGGGTTGATGATCGGATTACCTTTACTGAACATAGAACTGACTTACGGGAAATCATGGCGATTTCTAACATTGTCATGTCATTATCCCACCAGCCAGAAGCCTTTGGCAGAACGACTATTGAGGCATTAAGCTTAGGTATTCCAGTAATCGGGTACGCCCATGGCGGGGTCGGTGAGCAGCTATCCTCAATTTTGCCTGAAGGCTGTGTATCGCCAGGCAATATTGATGAAACATCGGAGTTAACCTTAAAATGGCTAAAGTCTGTGCCTGTAGTCCCTCACTCAAATTCATTTACCCTACAAAAAATGCTCGAGACAACATTGAGTGTCTATCAAAATGTAGCGATGACTAAGATAGGTTCTCAAAATTGATGAGAGTCTGCCTTGTGTTAGCAAGCGCCAACAATGGCGGACTTGAAAAACATGTACGTGAATTATCAAATCAGCTCGTCAGCATGGGGCATCAAGTCATTGTGATTGCGCCCAATGAGTTCTTAACAACACTCAGTAAAGAAGTAGAAGCAGTGTCGCTTAATTGCAATAGAAGCCGATATAACCCACTACTTTTATTAGAGCTGTTATTCAAATTAAGAGCCGCTAAAAGCGATATTATTCACGCACAAGCGAATAAAGCAGTGACTATGGTAGGTCTGTTAAAAGCAGTTTTAGCATGCCCAATAGTTGCCACAATTCACAATATCAAAAGCAATATTCGCCCTTTCTTAAGGTTTAAACATGTGATTAGTGTGAGTAAGCAACTTGCCCAAAGCTTTAAAAGCCATCCGGTGAGTGTGATTTATAATGGCATTCATCAACCTAATTTTCACAAGGTCGATTTAAGAGAGACCTTCTCACTACCTGCAGAGTATCCCGTCATTTGTGCAGTGGGGCGCTTAGTCGAAGCGAAAGGGTTTGATTTACTCCTGGAAGCAGTTAATGGCTTGCCAGTCAGTTTAGTAATTGTCGGTGATGGCCCTGAGCAAAATAATCTTGAGGGTAAGATTAAAAATCTTGGCTCAACTACTTGTTATAAATTGTTGGGTTATCGCAGTGATATTAATGACTTAATACATTCATCCGATGGATTAGTTATTTCATCACGTAGAGAAGGGTTTTCTTACGTTTTTAATGAAGCGCTGCTTTGTGGTACAAAGGTACTTTCAACAAACGTGCCTGTTGCAAATGAAGTGTTATCACCAGAATTAATCGTGCCTATTAATGATGTGGATGCACTCAGGTCCAAGATGATGCATTTACTTGATAAAGCTCCAGAGTGGGAGGCCCTAATGGTGCCCGCCCGAACTTTTGCGCAGCATCATATGAATATAGCGGCTATGACAGAAAAAACGGTGACCTTGTATCAAAACATTCTTAACGCTAAAGAACATTTACCACGTTAACTCTGCAGATGAATAAAGTAAAAGTAACTAATAATATTCTTATCATTAAACATGGCGCATTTGGCGACCTTGTACAAGCTGAAGGCGTGCTTAAAGATATTCGTCATTTTCATCCAGATGCCTGCATTACCTTGCTCACAACGCAACCTTTTAAAGCATTAATGCAGAGATGTCCTCATATCAATCAAATTATCATCGATGATCGTATGCCGTTTTGGAATATCAAAAGGCTATTGCAATTAAAGCGGGCACTACACCTTTCTGAGTTTAATCAAGTTTATGATCTTCAAAACTCTAGCCGTACCAAGCTATATCGCAAAATACTGCTGAAGCATAGTCGTTGGATATGCAGATTAGAACACGAGAAAGCACCAATCTCAGGTTTAAAAGGATTAGTTGCCTTGCTGGAGAAAAATGACGTAAAAACTAATCATGCCTCCTTTCCTGACATTGCATGGATGGCCGATGATGTATCGAAACTGCTGGAGCAACATCAAATTCATTCTTCTTTTATCGCCTTAATTCCTGGTTGTTCAGCCAAGCATCCTGAAAAGCGTTGGCCTTATTATGCTCAGCTGGCTAATCGATTGATTGAATTGGGACACACAGTTGTGAGCATATTAGGCCCTGATGAAAAAGAGTTCGCCCATAAACTACCTGGGCATATACTGCAGTCCTTAAGCTGGTTTGAACTAGCAGGCGTGTTAAATAAGGCATGTTATGTGATAGGTAACGATACTGGACCAAGCCACGTTGCGTCTTGCCTCAATAAACCTGGGTTAGCAATTTTTGGTCCTAAGACCTCCGCGGCAAGATCTGAGATTGCCCGCGGTCAGTTTAAAACGCATGAAGCAAATGATTTATACCAATTGTCGGTCAATACCATCTTGGGAAAAGTCGTTCAAGACTTAAACAAACAGAATCAATAGCTTACTGTTTTTATAAGTGAGGTCTATGATACTGTGAGGATATTGCAATCACCCATCCAACACCTAGCCAAACTAAAGAAGCAACCCAATTATTTAATATACTTATTCCCCCTATCAATGGCCAGAAGCTAATACTCAACACCACAAAAGATAAGGAGCAAACGTACCAAGCACCCGCCTGAATGAGCGACTTCATTGCGGCATGGTAAATAAACAAAATTAGTGAAACAAAAAGTACCAATCCTACCAATCCAGTTTCTGCACCAATTTGCAGGTAAAGGTTATGTGGGTGAGTACAAGTCATTCCCATTTGCGCTAAAACACCAAGCTGTTCACACACCATTTTATAGGTATGAAATCCACTTCCTAGAATAAAGTTCTCTTTCCATGCGTACCAAGCCGCGTTAAATACATTGCCGTAATCTGAACTTGCAAAGTCTTGCAGTTTTAGAAACAAGCTGAAAATAGTGCGATTACTCATCTCTGGTGCAAAGAGAGCAGTCGCTAGTAACAATCCTAAAAGCAAGAAAACGCCTGAAGAAATGATAATCCTTAATTTTGGATATTCAAACCAGAGTCCAATAGATATAACAGATGTACCACTCACAAACAGAAGGAACGCCATACGTTCACCTGTGACAAAGATGGTTAGAAGACCAAGACTTAAAATCATGACGGTAAATAAAATATACCGTAAAGGTATCTTTAGACTTTGAAAGATCAGACCAGCAAAAAGCGGGATAAACATGATGCGTAACAGCATAATGCCTGGGATAGGCCTAGAAAATGGGCCAGTCAACCTATCTTGCCCTATTTTCAAATGTCCAAATAAATCCTTATCAAAGAAATACTGCCACCAAGTATCAAAAACTATAAAAAAAGTCACTGCCATTAAAGCCATGATGAGGTGACGTTGATACTTAACGCTACTTAACAACCAATAAGCTAAGGCTGCAGCGAACAGCGGCCAACGTATAAAGAATAATGCATGTAAGAAACTATCTGCGAAATCGATACTGATTGGTGCATTGACTAATAAAAGATAAGCCCAAAATAACAAACTCATTCTAAACCATGGTTCGCTGCACCATTTCCAGCTTTTCTCGAGAGAGGATTTTAATAAAAATATTAATCCAAGTGTCAATACCGTAAAGTCGGCCATTGAACGAGAAGACAGCAGCAGTATTGGCAACAACCAAGGAATTATCTGTTCAATTTTTATAAAAATGACTGCGCTTGATAATGCTCTAGTTTGAGAAACCACTACTAATTTTCCTTTAGCTGATGCCTGAGCGATTTAATGACTAATTCGTGACAATTTTGAAATAACCCCATGACATACTCATGACATTTCTATGTCTATTTTAAATAGGGCGCATGATTTCTATTGGATAACAACATGCTTGTAACATTCTAATGAGATAATTTTGAATCCTAAGAGATATATAACTTTATAAACTCAATTAAAACAATCTACTAACCAAATTGTATCCAACAATCTAATCATTCTAATGTATCGCTTTTTATTATTTTTACTCGCTAAAATCTTTGCATATTTACCTCTAAAAGTCGTTCATTTTTTAGGCATCATTATCGGTCCAGTTTTTCATGCGCTAAAACCAAGCATCAAGAAAACACTTATTCATAATTTGGCGAGTACAAATATTTTTGCGACACAATCAAGTCTAGATGAAGCCGTTAAACTAAATGTATCAGAGACTGGTAAAACTATGATGGAGAGTTTTGCTATTTGGGCTAGCCCTCAAAGCAGGCTATTAAAATGGATTGTAAAAGTGAACGGGCAAGAGTTAATTGATGCGGCACTAGCAAGGAATAAAGGCATTATTTTTTTAACGCCTCATCTAGGTTCCTACGAAATGACTTCGATTTACTATGGGTCACGGCACCCATTAACCATTCTTTATCGCCGACCTAGAAAAAAATGGCTATTTAATTTTATGGTAGAGGGCCGCTCTAAAGGATTTATAAAATTAGCCGAAACCAATACTACTGGGGTTAAACAGCTATTTCAAGCGATCAAGAATGGTGAAGCCATTGGTATATTGCCAGATCAAATTTCGAGCAAAGGCCAGGGAGAACATGCTAATTTTTTTGGGCGTCCTGCTTACACAATGGTGTTACTGAGTAAATTAGCAATGAAATCCGAGGCAACAATCATCATGGCAGTAGGAGAGAGATTAAAGGATAGCAAAGGTTTTGTAATTCACCTTCAGCAACTTGATACTTCAGACATTGCTACACCAGAAAAATTAAACAATGTACTGGAATTGCAAATTAGGAACCTCCCACTTCAGTACCTGTGGAACTATGATAGATATAAACAACAGGCACTGAATTAGAAAAGTCAAAACGTAACCCGAAACCTTATGCTTTTTTTCAATAAACCTAAATGGAGTCCTCATCAACATTCAGTCAAAAAAATACTGTTTGTTACCTTATCTAACATTGGCGATGTGGTTCTCACCACACCCACACTTGAGGCACTTCATCAACAATATCCTGAGGCACTCATTGATATTGTGGGTGATAGTAGGTCGGAAATTTTGTTTAAACATTGCCCCTATTTGGGTACGTTTTACAGAAAAGAGAAACGGAAAGGATGGCGAGGAATATTGCAACTTTTATCCGAACTCAGAAAAAATAATTATGATTTAGCGGTTGATTTACGCTCTGATGGCTTACTTTTCTTAATTAAAGCGCGCATTAAATTCCACAAGCTTTCTAATCAATCTTCATTACACTTACATAGTGTTGAGAAACACTATGCGGCATTAAGAAATAAAACCTCACAAGCTATCCCTGATCCAAAAATTTGGCTATCTAGTGATGAAAGGCAAACCGCAGATATTCTTTTATCCAAATATCGAACCAAACATATTCTGGCGCTAGGATTAGGAGCTAACTTTAAAGGCAAAATATGGCCAACACATACTTTTGTATCTTTAGCCAGATCTCTTGCAACCCATTTTGACGTGGTTTTGCTACTAGGTAATCAACAAGACTCAGAGATCGCTGAAAAATTTATGATGGAATATCCATTCCCAGTAATTAATGGCTGTGGCCGATTTAATTTGTTAGAAACTACCGCACTGTTAGAACAAGCAAATTACTTTGTAGGTAATGATTCTGGCTTAGGTCATCTAGCAAGTGCAATAGGTACACCCACATTTACTATTTTTGGTGTGGGACAACCATGTCGTTACAGACCATGGGGAAGCAATGCTTCGTGGATACAAGAGCCTAAAAATGATATAAATTTGATTGATAGTGAGACTGTGTCATTAATAATTAAGCAAAAAATAAACTGTTAATTTGGGTTGTTTTGTTGTAAAAAAGCGTGGGCTAAACCTATTTTTTCAAGTTGTACCATTTTGTCACTTTTTTTACACGGTCTGTTCCCGAGACGGAAATAAACCGATTTGTATATCGGACGCCCAATACTGAAGATATAGAACAATAGATTAGGTTATTGATTACAATGTCTTTGCATTCACTATCATTAAAAAGTAAGTACCTTATGCGCAAAAAATATTTTTTGTTTTTTCTGTTCCTGCTCCTGTCTTTGAATAGCAAAGCTCATGAGCCGCCAACATGCGCCACATCGATCAGCGAATTAAAAACTATGCTTAGCGATCAAACTTTCCCTCTGGAATGGGAAGAGTCCACAATGGATGACGGAAATCCCTTGGTGGTGTCAATTCTTGAAAAAAACGGACATCTCTTTCTGGAATTCGTCAAAACCAGAGAAGGCCTTTGGGCAGAGGGCTCCGGTGTCATTTGTAAAACAGGCATGGATCTCGAAGCTAGCTTTACAGAAGAGCAGATTCGCTTAGGCCCTGCAGCCACCTGGGTTTTGCGCTATGCCTTAGGAAAAGGTGGAAAATTCACATTGACAAAGCTTGGGGCGGGACAGCTGCGAATAGCCACAAATGGTTGGCGTGGAAATTTTTCTCCCAAAACAAAGTAGATTATTCTATGCGATGTTCTGTTCTTCTTTCTGCTAGAATGCAATTATGTTGCATCGTCTAGTATTTGCGTTCTCACTCATCGTCTCATTTGGCATGGCCCAAATTGGCGCGGTGACGCATGAAATTTCACACTACGGCGATACAAAATCGCAAAGTCAGCCACTAGACTTTAGCAAAAGCTCCTACCAAAGTGGTCAAAACGACCTCGCTCCAGATAACCAGGCGCCTCACAATCAGGTTTGTGATAAATGTTTAAGCTATGCCGAAATTGGTCACGCTGTTCAAAATGCAGACGTTATTCTGCCTATCACCGTCTCTAGTCAGTACTATTTAAATAACAATTCTGCAACACCCTCTTACGCCAAACTCCGCTCCTATAGCGCCCGCGCACCGCCTACCCTTGCTTAACCACTAGTTCTTTGCCGTCATTTTTTTTGACGATATCCACTATTGTTTTGCGAGGTCTACATGAATACCCAACTGCACCATCAAACCCGCGTGTCGCAATTTTTATTGCCGTGCAACTTATGCTATAAACCAATTTTTCTAGGCATCTTAGCGGCTTTTGCCAGCGGCACTGCTTTTGCTGAAGACAACACCACCCAAATCGATTTACCTTCTATCGCTGTAACGGGCAATCCATTGGGCGTAGGCTCGGATGAGCTGGTTGTTCCTGTTACTGTACTTAATGGCCGAGAATTATCGTTAAGGCGTGAAAGTACATTAGGGGAAACACTGAATGGCATTCCGGGAGTAAGTGCCACGAATTTTGGACCTAATGCTTCGCGCCCCGTTATTCGCGGCCTAGATGCCGAACGCGTACGTATTATGCAAAACGGCATAGGCGTATTGGATGCATCTAGCTTAAGTTTTGACCATGCAGTGTCAGTTGACCCATTGATTATTGAACAGATCGACGTGATACGTGGACCAGCAGCTTTGTTATATGGCGGTAGCGCAGTGGGAGGCGTGGTAAATGCAATTGACCACAGAATTCCTACCGAAAAACTAGATGGCGTGACCGGGCGGACCGAAGCACGCTTAGGAGGCCCGGATAGCCAAAGCAATGTAGCGGGCGTGGTGGATGTAGGAAATGGTCAATTTGCAATTCATGGCGATATTTACAACCGAAATAGTAGTGATCTAGATATTCCCGCCTTTGCGGTTTCTAAACGTAAAAATGAAGCCGACGGCACGCCGCGTGAAAATAAAGGCAAGCTAGTTAATAGCAGCGCAGATAGTGATGGCGGTGCAATTGGCGCATCACTCACTTTTGATAACGGCTATCTAGGTGCATCCTATTCAGGATTTAACAGTAATTACGGCACGGTTGCTGAGGAAGCCGTGCGTATCGATATGAAAAGTCAACGCTGGGATATTGCTTCTGAATTGACAGACCTAGGCAATGTAGTCAACCGGATAAAAGTGCGCTTAGCGCATACCGATTATGAGCATGTAGAACTTGAAGATGGTGAAGTTGGCACTACTTTCAAAAATCGCGGTGTTGAAGGCTCATTAGAAGCAGGTCATACGCCTATCCACACAGTGCTTGGCAATTTAAACGGCGTATTAGGCTTTCAGTTCCAAAATACTCACTTTGAAGCGCTCGGTGAAGAAGCCTTTGTACCCAATACCAATACGCAAACCAAGGCGCTTTACCTATATGAAGAGCTGCCAATAGATCAACTGAAACTCAGTGTTGGCGGTCGATTAGGTCATACGTCTGTAGATGCAAGTGCCGATGCAAAATTTGGCGCTGCTCAAAATAACAGCTTTAACCCTAACAGCTACGCACTTGGTGGGTTATATACCTTTAATCCAAATTGGTCATTTGCCAGCAACCTATCTCACAATGAACGTGCACCTAGCTACTTTGAACTTTATGCCAATGGCGCACATATTGCCACAGGGCAATTTGAAGTGGGCAATAGCAATTTTGGTAAGGAACGTTCAAATGGTATTGATGCGCAAATTCGCTGGAAGGATACTAAAAACTCATTCAGTATCGGTACTTATTACACACGTTTTAGCAGTTTTATTGGCTTACTGGATACTGGCAATACTGATGTAGGGTCAGGGCTACCCATCGCCCAATTCAGCGCTTTTGCGGCTGATTTCAAAGGCATTGAAGCTGAAGGAAAATTTAATATTGTCGACAACCTTGATTTAACCCTTAGTGGCGATTATGTACGCGCAACCAACCGCGATAATGGTGATGCACTACCACGCATTGCGCCATTACGCTTAGGCACAGGCTTGCAATATCAAAAAAATCGTTTTGGCGCTAGGCTAAATGTATTGCGTGCGTTTAATCAAGGTCGCACTGCAGAAAATGAGTTGGCAACAGATGGCTACACAGACGTCAGTGCTTTAGTAAGCTACAAATTGCCAACCAAACTCAATATAGAACTATTCGCTAAAGCCAACAATTTGTTAAACCAGGAAATTCGCGAGCATGCTTCATTCTTAAAAGATATTTCACCGCAAGGTGAGCGTTCGGTATTGATAGGTTTGCGCAGTGATTTTTAAAAATCAGTGAATTTAAACCAGTTATTCTGATGTAGTTGTAAGAACTGCGACCTACTAAAAATAGCTACGGTACTAATCGTAGTTCTTACAACATAACTGTGGTTAAATAGCTAATAGTAGAGCAAACACGCTACTTTCAATTTAATACTACTAACTAGGAATAACTAAAAATGAGTACGATTAAATACATTGTTTTCGGTGCAGTATTTTTTGTTGTAGTTGCCATTGCTTATCTTGCGGTATTTGAGTACAAAGCCGATGTTAACGGCCATCAAGGCTGGCATTTCAAATATTCGAATTAACAATACTTTAGCGAGTGACTATTATTTAATAGGAGAGGTGAATATACCGCTCCTATTTTAAATCTACTAGCCTAACAATACCAAACCCCAAATAATAGCCACTATTGCTAGGGCTATAAACACGGCCGAGCTACCAATATCTTTAGCGCGTTTAGCAAGTGCATGATGCTCTGTAGAAGTATGATCCACCGCCGCCTCAATTGCAGAATTCAATAACTCCACAATTAACACAAGCAACACACTTGCAATCATTAACGCACGCTCGATTGGGCTTTTTCCTAAATAAACTGCCAGCGGAATCAATATGATCGCTAAAAATACCTCTTGCCGAAAAGCATCTTCATGCTTAAACGCGGCCTTAAATCCTTCTAGTGAATAGCCAAAAGCATTCATTAAACGAGGAAGACCCGTTTTACCTTTGAACGGGCTTTCTTTAGTAGCTTTTGAATGTTGATTATCAGGTGTTTGCATCGTAAGCTTTCTATCAAATGGATGAAATTCTAATGCGTAAATTTTAACATGCGCTATCATTACGTATTAAGTATCTATTCAACAAATTAAACCTTTCTACAAGTTAAAGAAGATAAATATGGCACGCACAGTCAATTGTATTAAATTAGGCAAAGAAGCAGAAGGTATGGACTTTCCTCCCTACCCAGGCGAACTGGGCAAACGTATCTACATGCAGGTTTCTAAAGAAGCATGGGCAACTTGGCTAAAACAACAAACTATGCTGGTCAATGAAAACCGCTTAAGCTTAGCTGACCCAGCCGCACGTAAATATTTGACTGAACAAACTGAAAAATACTTTTTTGGTGATGGCGCAGATACTGCGGTTGGGTATGTACCTGAGAAAAGCTAATGTATTACCAATCTTGCTCTGTTAAGCCGCTTGATACTACGCTTATCATAGCTGTAAGAATTTGATTTACAAAACAAAATGCGCCTTAATAGGCGCATTTTGTTTTGTCATTATTTAATCACTAAACCTACAAAGTCTCGCGCGCCATCTCTTCCACAGAGATATGACGTACATCTTTACCCTTCACCATGTACACCACATATTCTGCGATGTTTTTCGCGTGGTCACCAATACGTTCAATGGCTTTTGCTACAAACAATACTTCTAATGACATTGAAATAGTTCGTGGGTCTTCCAACATGAACGTAATTAACTGACGCATTGCAGAGCGAAATTGCTCGTCAACTAACTCATCTTGCCTTGCCACTTCTACCGTTTTGCTCACATCTAAGCGCGCAAAACCATCTAAGGCAGTACGTAACATTTCACGGACTAGCGCGACCATGGATTTAATCTCGTTGAAGCGCGCTTTATACATACGATCTTCTTCGTAAATCTTTTGCGCAGTTCGAGCAATTTTAGTGGCTTCATCGCCAATACGTTCAAGATCAGTAATGGTTTTAACCATCATCATCACCATACGTAAATCACCTGCTGCTGGCTGACGGCGCGCGATAATATGGCTGCAGTCTTCATCAATTTGAATTTCTAAAGCATTGACGCGATGGTCGTTTTCCATCACTTCTTTAGCTAGTTTAGGGTCAGCTTTTACCAACGCTTCCAGCGCACTTACAATTTGTTGCTCTACTAAGCCGCCCATTTCAAGGACTTTGGCACGTACGGCTTCTAATTCTGCGTCGTACTGCTTAAAGGTATGTTCAGTTTGCATGTTGCTTCCTTGAGTTTTACTAACAATAACGTTAGTTAATCATAATTTTCTGTTACGTGATGATAGTAGTCAAATATGACAGCAATATTTCAAACATGGCTACTTAATACTTAGCTATGCTTATCTATTAGTTACTTATAGGTTTTAACGCCTTCTGCAGTAGCTAATAATAATATATTAGCTGGACGTGCAGCAAATAAACCATTCGTCACCACGCCTACTATTTGATTGATTTTAGCTTCCATCGCAATCGGGTCGGTAATGGTTAAACCATGTACATCTAAAATCACATTACCATTATCCGTTGTAAAGTTGCGTAATTCCGGCTGGCCACCTAATTTAACCAACTCGCGCGCCACATAACTTTTAGCCATTGGTAACACTTCTACTGGTAGAGGGAATTTTCCCAACACTGGTACTAGTTTACTCGCATCGCAGATACAGATGAATTGCTTAGCGACTGCCGCCACGATTTTTTCACGTGTTAATGCACCGCCACCGCCTTTAATCATGTGCATGTGCTCGGTAATTTCGTCTGCCCCATCTACATAAATGTCCATGCCATCTACGCTGTTTAAATCAAATACTTCAATGCCATGACTGCGTAAACGTTGAGCTGTGGCTTCAGAGCTTGCCACTGCGCCATCAATCTTATGTTTTACTTTTGCTAGTTCTTCAATAAAAAAGTTTGCAGTTGAGCCTGTACCCACACCAATAATGCCACTTTTAACATATTCCACTGCTGCTTTTGCTACTTGTTGCTTTAATTCGTCCTGCGTATAGGCCATTTTAGTTAAATCCTTATATTTTCTTTATAATTGCATACATCTAATACTATAACACCGCAGGGTAATGATTGAAAATTGCCAAATTAACGCAAAACTCATCATTAACTTTGCCATAAAAAATACGCCATGAATGAATCATTACTGAACATTAACGAATATTTAAGCAAAATCCAAAACTCCCGTGTGTACGATGTCGCTAAAATTACGCCGCTAGAATTACAAACCAATTTATCTAGGCGTATACATAACAAGGTATTGTTAAAACGTGAAGATATGCAGTCTGTATTCTCGTTTAAGTTGCGTGGTGCTTACAATAAAATGGTTAATCTGCCGGCAGAGGTACTTGCAAAAGGTGTTATTGCGGCTTCTGCAGGTAATCATGCGCAAGGTGTTGCATTAGCGGCACAAAAGCTCAAATGCCGCGCTGTGATTGTAATGCCCACCACAACACCTCTCATTAAAATCAACGCGGTAAAAAGCCGTGGTGCAGAAGTAGTGCTATTCGGCGATAGCTACTCTGATGCTTACACGCATGCGCTAGCACTTGAACAAGCTGAAGGCCTGACTTTTGTACATCCGTATGACGACCCAGACGTGATTGCTGGCCAGGGTACGATGGCAATGGAAATTCTTAATCAACATCCAGAGCCTATCCATGCCATATTCTGCTGCGTGGGCGGAGGTGGCTTACTAGCTGGTGTCGCGGCATACATTAAAGCTGTTCGCCCTGAAATCAGGGTGATTGGTGTTGAAGCAAAAGATGCTGAAGCCATGACCGAGTCACTTAAATTGGGCGACCGTGTGATGTTGGATCAAGTGGGCTTGTTTGCGGATGGTGCTGCGGTGAAACAAGTGGGCAAACATACTTTTGCGCTCTGTCAGCAATATGTAGATGAGATGATCGTCGTCGATAACGATGCCATCTGCGCTGCCATTAAAGATGTATTTGAAGATACGCGTAGCATTTTAGAGCCTGCAGGCGCACTCGCGACAGCAGGTCTTAAAGAGTATGCAAAACGCAATAATTTAAATGATGAAACTTTGATAGGCATCGCGTCAGGCGCGAATATGAACTTTGACCGTTTGCGTTTTATTGCAGAGCGTGCGGAAATCGGCGAAAAGCGCGAAGCTGTGTTGGCAGTCACAATTCCAGAGCAGCCTGGTGCATTTAAAAAATTCTGTAGCTTGCTGGGCCATCGCAATATCACTGAGTTTAACTATCGCTATTCTGACCCAAAAAATGCACACATATTTGTAGGCGTGGCCATTGCCGACCCAGTGGAATCGGCCAATTTAGTACACGCGCTTCAAGCCCACAACTTACCGACTCTTGATTTAACCGATAATGAAGTGGCTAAGCTGCATTTACGCCATTTAGTCGGTGGACACGCGCCACAAGCTGAACATGAAATGGTATTTAGGTTTGAATTCCCTGAAAAACCGGGCGCATTAATGAAGTTTTTAGACACGATGGGGCATGATTGGAATATCAGTTTGTTCCACTATCGCAACCATGGTGCAGATTTTGGTCGCGTGTTGGTAGGGATGCAAGTACCACCAGCTGATACAACTGCTTTTAAAGAGTTTTTAAATAATCTAGGTTATCCACATTGGGATGAAACGAATAATCCTGCCTATCAATTGTTTTTAGGTTAAGTTTGCTTATACATCATTGCCTGCACTACTAATTTGGTTGTATACAACCAAATTGGTGGCTACATACAACCAGAAGCCGTACTATAAAATATAGCTTATTGTTTTAAATCATTTAAATATTGAGAACAATTCTTGCTTTTTTATTATGATGAGTTAACTAGTCAACCGGTATACATGCACTAAACGTTATGCGCGATTGAACCTAAGCTTGTTTAATGTGCCATATAGAACAAACAACGTAGATTGACCATAAGGAGAAAAAAAGTATGAAATTAACGCACTTGGTAATGGCACTAGCAGTCGGTATGACTTTAAGCTTAAACGCTAACGCCGCTGATCGAGGCAAAGCGTATGTCTCTAATCAAGATGGCGGCATATCTGTCATTGACTTGAATACACTCACATCAACTAGCAACATTGACGTTAAAGCAGAAGGTCCTCGGGGCTTAGCTGTAACTGATGATGGGAAGTTCCTAGTAGTTGCAACGCGTGAAAATGGCAGTGTTTCTATTATCGACACCACAACAAATCAAGTTGTAAGCCAAGTACCAGTGGGTAAAAATCCTGAATTTGTGCGTATTCGTGGCAACTTTGCTTATGTTTCCTATGAGCCAAGCTCAAAAGGTGGCCCTCCCCCAGCGGCAGGTTCTGCTGAGGCTAAAGCCGCTGCTGCAGAAGCGGAAGATGATGACGAAGAGCCGGCTCGCATCGGCATTATTGATTTGAAATTAGGTAAAAAAGTACGTGAAATTATTGGTGGCCCAGAAACTGAAGGTATTGAATTTAGCGCGGATGGTAAACAATTAGTGATTACCAACGAAGCAGATAATACCGTAACCGTGCATAGCATGAAAACGGGAAAACTGCTTAAAACCATCAAAACCCAAAAATATGGTGACAGACCACGTGGCGTTAAAGTATCTCCCGATGGCAAAACTTATGTTGTCACACTGGAATATGGCAATAAATTTATGGTGATGAATAAACACTTTAAAGTCTTACGCACTGTGGATACTGGTGCGACGCCATATGGTATTTCTTTTGACCGCAAAGGCGAGCGTATTTTTGTAGCGGCTAACAAAGCCAAAACACTAGAAGTGTTTGATGCTAAAACCTACGCAAAAATTAAAGATATTCCAACGGGTAATCGTTGCTGGCACTTTACATTTACACCAGATGACAAAGAGATTTTGTTGGCGTGCGGTAAGTCCGATGCAGTATTTGTGATTGATGCTGAAAAACTGGAAGTTACCAAACAAATTGAAGACAAAAAATTACCGTGGGGTGTAGTAACTTACCCTAAAGCAATGGGTAGTTTAGACAAACCTTTATAGTTTTTCTTTAATGTTTAAAGCCCCAAATATTGGGGCTTTTTTATTTGGTACTGCAACATTGATTAAGAGCTTACTCAAATATTCCTGTAGGTTTTTTATCTATACTCCATTGGTTTTTCTCTTGCCAATATTGCTTAACCCCTGCTTCACCCTTGGCTTTTGCCCAATCCACCAGTTCATTTCGTTGTCCTTGATATTCAAGTAAAGGCACAGCCATGCCGCATGAGGTTTGCACTAAATCCACATCTAACACAAAAATCTGACGCACACCTGGAGGCAGTTCAAATTGAGAGGCATAATTTTGCCAGACGGTATCCCGTTCATAATAAGCTTTGGCTTCGCCGTAAAGCCTTAATATCAAAGGCTTTCCTTCAAACGCACAAAACATAACGGTCATTCTGGGGTTTTCAAGCAAGTGCGCGGCGGTTTCATTGCCGCTGCCTGTTACATTCAACCAAACAATTTGGTTACTGTTAATCACTCGAAATGTATCCAAGCCTTTGGGTGACAAATTTACACGCCCGTCCCTCGCCGCAGTGGCTACAAAAAACATCTGTTGGTGCGCCATAAATTGGATATGATCGGAACTTAACTCTGTAAAGCGCTTTGCCATTATTGAAGCTTCTCCATAATAAACTCCCACTCTTTAGGATCTACAGGCGTAATAGATAAACGATTGCCACGCTGTAGTATGCGCATATTGGTTAGCTCAGGATATTCACGTAATTCTTTTAGGCTAAGTAAGCGAGTTTTGCGCACTAGCTTTACATCTACATTTAACCAACGCGGATTTTCTGGCGTCGCTTTCTCATCATAATATTTATGCCCCTTGATAAACTGTAGCCGATCTGGATAAGCAAGTTTACTGACTTCAGCGATACCGGCAATACCAGGTACATCACAATTGGAATGATAAAAAAGTACGCCATCACCTACCTTCATTTGGTCACGCATAAAGTTTCTAGCTTGATAATTTCTTATTCCATACCAATCCACAGTTTGATTGGGAAAAGCCGCTAAATCGTCAATCGATACATCTGTAGGCTCAGACTTCATTAGCCAGTAGCGCATATTTAACCTTTTACTGAATATTATTAGAGTTTATTTAGATTTAATTTTTATTAGGATTTACCACATAAATTGTACGACAATATAGTTAAACGACATTATCGAAAATTCGAGAATATTATATGGCCAATCAATTAAGCAAAATGC
This sequence comes from Methylotenera sp., assembly GCA_035633175.1. Taxonomy (GTDB): domain Bacteria; phylum Pseudomonadota; class Gammaproteobacteria; order Burkholderiales; family Methylophilaceae; genus Methylotenera. The sequence continues at coordinate 7,697 of DASQFK010000192.1, read as the reverse complement.
CTCAAGCTAAAAATGTACTTGGCACCGCATTACAACTATGTAGCTTAGCCCCGCTCACAGGTTTTACACGTAGCGGTTGCTGCGACACAGGCACTGAAGACCAAGGTAGCCACACTGTTTGCGCACAAATGACGGATGAATTCTTGGCATTTTCAATTTCACGCGGTAACGATTTAAGCACTCCACGCCCAGAATATGGTTTTGAAGGCTTAAGTGCTGGAGACCGTTGGTGTGTATGTGCTGCACGCTGGCTTGAAGCGAGTGAAGCAGGCTTTGCACCACCAGTAATTTTAGAAGCTTGCCATGCGAAATGTTTAGAGATTGTCAGTTTGGCAGATTTGAAATATCACGAATTACGGTAAATAAATCTATGCGGTTATTTCATTTTGCATTAAAAGCGAGACGAGAAGCAGACAGTACGCTAAGCCAGTACTGGCTTGCCCGTGGTATATATCCACTAAAGTGGATTATTCGCACGTCAAATTAGGAGTTCTCCACGGATACAGCCTAGGCTAGCATCCTGAACCAAAAAGGCTCAAGTGGTAGCGGCCTAGAGCGCATTAGGTACACCCGCCAAGAGGTTCTTAAAAGAGCACTCAACTTAGGGCGCGCACACAACGCTCGAATGACCAAAACCGATGCTATAGACTAGTTCTAGGAATTAATAGCCTAAACCGCACCGCAGAGAACAAACTTTGAAACCAGTATTTTCTAAATTATGAAATTAAGACGCTTTATAAGTTCTAAAGCAATTGAAATAATTCTACTATCTTTAGCTATTTAAATATTAAGCTTTTATTAAAAAAATTGTAGCTGATTTATTGCTGAATTGTTACTAAAAGTATATTACTATTTATTCGATTCACACGCCTTATCAATATCATCTTGCATCTGCGTGATTCTACGTTTGAAATCACCTACATCTACATTACCACTCTTACTGTTCAATAATTCGTGCGATAAATTCAATGCCGTCATAATCGCAATACGCTCAACGCCTATGATTTTTCCGCTATCGCGAATGTCGCGCATTTTTTTATCTAAATAATTAACTGCATTAATCAACCCCGGACGCTCTTCGTCAGTACAGGAGACCGTGAATTCACGTCCCATAATATTGACATCTACCACCTTGATTTCGCTCATTATAAACTTGCGCCCGATTAAGGCAGGCTCTCCATCAAGGCTTCCACGCGTAAACTCGCTGCGGCCATATTTGCTTTCAATAAAGCGGTATCACTTTGCATGGCAGTCAGATCAAGGCGCAGCTGTACATTTTCCTGACGTAAATCGTTATACAAACCAATTAAGTTTGATAATTTTTCTTCTAACAGTTTTAAATCTGCATCCATATACCCACTATAATTGAAAAAAATGATTATAGTCAATAGCTAACGTAGATTTTTCAAAGTATTACAATATGTTGTAAAGAGACAGTCAAAAAATAGTTCAAGTTGGTTAAAAAATAAACGTTATAATTCTCGCTTGTTGTTAGGTGCCAAGTTTGTTTTCTACAAACAAGGTGAAACTGGGAAATAGGTGCGTTAATCCTTCAAATTTTGAAAGATTAACTAATCCAATGCTGCCCCCGCAACGGTAAGTGAATGGTGTTTTGCAACATGCCACTGAGTCAAACCTTGAATAGGTAAGATTTGGGAAGGCGCAAAACACATGGGTTAGATTAAACCCACAGTTCACAAGCCCGGAGACCGGCCTCACAACACATATGCTAGGAAATACCGCGGGGTGACGGTAAACAAAGGCTGCGTTTTTTGTATTGTTAGGTCGACCGCGCTTTCTTTATTTATTGTAATTTCTCTGTATTCCCTAGATTTAATAAACAAGACTTAATAATCAAATTTTAAAAAATTTAAGTCTCTAAGCATCTTCACGCGGGGTCGCGTGTAGGTGAGGGAAAATACCATGAAGAAATCTACCATTGCAGGCTTAGTTAGCCTTGCATTTACTAGCCCAATTTTTGCGGCTGAAACTATCAATTTAGATGATGTTGTCGTCACAGCGAGCCGTGTAGCTCAATCACGCGAAAGTGTGATTGGTGATGTAACAGTAATTAGTCGTGAAGAAATCGAAAGTGCCGGTCAATCCACTTTGGCTGAGCTACTCAGCACTCAGCCAGGCATTGAGATTGAGTCTAATGGCGGAGTCGGCGCAACATCAAATATTCACATAAGAGGCACCAATTCACAATCTGTAGTGGTTTTAATTGATGGGATGCGCGTAGCCTCTGCAACCTTGGGAACAACCAGTTTTAGCCAAATAATACCTGAACAAATTGATCATATCGAAATCGTCAGGGGCCCAGCCTCCAGCCTTTACGGATCAGATGCAATCGGCGGAGTTATTCAGATTTTTACAAAGCAAGGCAAGGGAGTACCTCATCTTTCCGCTTCGGCTGGCTATGGCAGCAACAATACACAGCAGGCATCCGCAGGGCTCAGTGGTGCGACTGACAATACACGCTTTTCACTTGGAGTCGCTTCTTTAACTACAGACGGAATTTCGTCTTTAAGAACACATACTGGATTAGATAAAGACCGTGATGCATTTCGGAACTTAAGCTTCAACGGAAATATCACCCGCACCATTACAGAAGGACATGAAGTCGGCGCGCAGGCTTATACTTCCCAGGGGCATTACAATTTTGATGGCAACAACTTTCCTGCCAATCAGGATTTACGCCAGCAAAGCTTTGCCCTATTTAGTAAGAACAAAATAATGGATGCCTGGGTTAGCAATCTGAGAATTGGCGAAAGTATGGATGACCTAAAAAGTGAAGGTAGCTTTGGCGAGAGTGCTTTGCGTACAAAACAGCGTCAGTACTCCTGGCAAAATGACATCACGCTTCCACTAGGTAAGCTGGTTTTGGCTTATGACAGACTTGAAGATAAAGTAAAAGCCGACGTTGATTTCACCCAGAAAAGTCGTGGCAATAATGGCTACCTTGCCAGCTACCTGCTAGAACAGGAGGCACATGCATTCAAATTTGGGCTTAGACGAGACAACAACTCGCAATTTGGAAACTACACGACTGGAAATATTGGCTATGGATATCGTCTAAATTCATTTTGGCGTGTTTCTGGCAGTTATGGAACCGCTTTCAGGGCACCAACATTTAATGACTTGTATTGGCCATTTCAGGATTTCGGGTTCGGATTTACCTACCAGGGCAACCCAAACCTGAAGCCTGAAACCTCTCGCAACAAGGAAATCTCTTTGGCATACGACCAAGGACACCATCGTGTTTCTGCGACCATATTCCATAATGAGATCAATAACCTGCTAGTTGGAAGCCAAGGCATCGCAAATGACTTTCCAGTCAATGTAGGCACGGCAACTATCAAAGGCCTGACGCTTGCTTATGAAGGTTGGTTCGACAATTATCATTTGCGTGCCAGTGCTGACATACAAGATCCCAGAAATGACGATACCGATAAAATACTTTCCCGTCGAGCAAGGCAACATGGCTCGGTGTGGCTAGGGCAAAACTGGGGTAATCTGGAAGTGGGCAGCGAAATCATTGCAAGCGGCAAACGCTTTAATGATGCTGACAATGAGTTTGTATTAGCGGGCTATACATTGGTTAACATAACAGCAAAATATAAAGTTGATGATAGTTGGTCTCTGAATGCGCGCGTCAACAATCTTTTTGATCGTAAGTATGCGCTTGCCACAACCGCTAATTCTTTTAGCCCCATCTCCCCAGACTACAATACTTCAGGTACTAATATTTTTGTAAGTTTGAGGTATTCCCCAAGCAATTAAGCTGCCAACCCTTATCAGGCAAAACAGCCTGATAAGGGTTACAATATTGCTAATTATTAAAGGAGTTATTTATGTTCACAAACAAGCAAAATTCAATCTTGGTGGGTTCGATATTAATCGCATTGATTTTATTAACCCGTACCAATCACTTTGGTGACAGTGTTTACCTTCCTGACGCCACCTTGGCAGTGTTGTTTCTGGGAGGCTTACTGGTGGCTCGCACTAGCTGGCTTGGCTTGGCTGTTGTTGCCGCATTCGGCATGGATTTTTATGCCCTAGGACCCAAAGGTGTATCCGACTACTGCATGTCACTTGGCTATTGGGGATTGATACCTACTTACGCTCTGGTTTGGGGTGCTGGTCGGTTTCTAGCAAAACGTAACAAACCTTTTGCCATCATGCCCTATGCATTATTCGGCTGGGCAGCGGCTAGTATGGCGTTTGTGCTGTCTAATGCATTCTGGTACAGCTTTTCAGACAAAGTTAATACACTTTCAATCTCTGAATTTTCACACCGTATAGCACAGTATTACACTCCTTATGTAGGTTACGCCATGATGTACCTTGGCGTTGCATGGGTTGCACACCAACTCGTTAGCAAAACCAGCTTATTGAAAAAATCCACACACGCGTGAGCGACAGTCAAAAAGATAGCCGCCATCTAGCGCGCATGCAGCGCAAAAAGGCGGTTGTCGACGCAAGCATCAACGCAGCACAAACTTCACGCGGCCTGCTACTAATTAACACAGGCAATGGCAAGGGGAAATCGACCGCGGCTTTTGGCTTACTCGCTCGCTCACTTGGGCACGGCATGAAGGCTGTAGTGGTGCAATTCATTAAAGGCAGGTCTGATACTGGTGAAGAGGCTTTTTTTCGCAACTCTGCAAACCTGACGTGGCATGTAATGGGCGATGGCTTTACTTGGGAAACCCAAGATGCTGAGCGCGATATGCAGTCCGCACGCGCTGCTTGGCAACTGGTTTGCGGTTATTTACAAGATGAATCCATCAATTTAGTAATTCTGGATGAGTTTACCTACGCACTTAAATATCAATGGCTGACGAGCGAAGAAGTGTGTGCGGCCTTGCAAGCACGTCCAGCTATGCAGCATGTGGTGATTACTGGTCGCGCTGCACCTGAAGCGTTAATTGCCATCGCCGACACGGTGAGCGAAATCAATTTGGTGAAACATGCGTTTAAAGACGGTGTGCAGGCCATGCCTGGCATTGAGTGGTAATGATTACACAGAAAAACCAACGTGTAGGAGCGACGCCTCGTCGCGAAGCAATACTACAATCGCGACGAGGCGTCGCTCCTACCCAAAAAGTTAAGCACTCATAATGAACAAAATCGCCTGCCCCACTGTTTTAGTCTCCGCCCCTGCTTCTGGTCAAGGCAAAACGCTGTCGACCGCGGCTCTGGCTAGGGCTTGGAAAAATCGTGGCCTTAATGTACGTGCATTCAAATGCGGCCCTGACTTTCTTGACCCTATGGTGCTGGAAGCGGCCACGGGACAACCCGTTTACAATTTAGACCTAGCGATGTGTGGCGAGCAAGATGGTTTGGCGTGTTTATATCAGGCGGCGCTAACAGCAGATGTGATTATTGTTGAAGGTGTCATGGGTTTGTATGACGGGACGCCTTCTACTGCTGATATTGCTGCTCGCTACAATCTGCCAGTGATGCTGACCATTGATGCCAGCGGCATGGCACAGACGTTCGGCGCACTGGCTTCTGGTTTGCTAGGCTATCAACCCGCATTAACCCCCGCAGGCGTACTGGCCAACAAGATCGGCAGCACGGGTCACGCTGATATGTTGCGTGATAGCCTGCCGTCGCATTTAAATTGGTTAGGTGCGTTACCTCAAGATGAGGCTTACGCACTACCAGAGCGCCATCTAGGGCTGTTTAGAGCCAATGAAATTGGAGATTTAGAGGCTCGAATTGAAGCCGCGGCAATTGCCTTGGCTAATTCCAGTCCGTTGCCTCTGCCACCAGCAGTCACATTTACCGCGCCAGAAATTCCAGCATTCCCAAAACCACTAGCAGGTAAAACCATTGCCATTGCGCGTGATGCCGCTTTTTGCTTTATTTACCCAGCTAATGTGGACTGTTTACTTGAGATGGGCGCAACCGTTAAGTTCTTTTCACCTTTACAAGACAGTCTCTTGCCAGAAGCTGATGCCTACTGGCTACCAGGTGGCTATCCGGAATTGCATCTCAAGGAAATTAGCGAAAATACCACCATGCGCGAAGCAATACATGCAGCTTTTAACGCAGATAAACCCATCCTAGCAGAATGCGGCGGTATGATGGCATTATCTGAATCCATTAACGGCGAGCATACTTATGGCTTGCTGGCAGGTCATAGCCAAATTGAACCACGTCTACAAGGCATAGGCACCCAGCACGTGACTCTGTCCGAAGGTATGGCCGAAGCTGATGACATCATTGGTGCACATACATTTCACTATGGCAAGTTCAACACGCCGCTGGCTGCTGCATTTCAGGCCACTAGCAAGTACGGTAAAGGTGAAGCCGTGTATCAGCATGGCAGCATTACCGCGAGTTTTTTACATTTTTACTTTTCGTCTAACCCATTATTAGCGGCAACACTATTTGCTTATGCAAGACCATAAATTCTCAGACATTGAAATTGCAGCCGTTTATCGTGCAATTGAAGAGCGTCGCGATATGCGGCATTTTCTACCGCTGCCTGTTGCGCCTGAAATCCTGACTAAAATTTTGCAGGCAGCGCATCACGCACCTAGCGTAGGCTTAATGCAACCGTGGCGGTTTATCAGAATTACCGATACGAATACACGAAATAGCATTCATCAACTAGTGGATAAAGAACGCGTTAAAACTGCACAAGCAATTGGTGAGTATGAAAACACCGCGCGCATGGCCGAGTTTTTGAGGTTAAAAGTAGAAGGTATTTTAGACTGCGGCGAGTTAATAGTGGTGGCGTTGTGCGACAAACGTGAGGGCCACGTTTTCGGGCGCAGAACCTTACCCGAAATGGACATCGCTTCTGTGAGTTGCGCCATTCAAAACATGTGGCTGGCTGCCCGTGCAGAAGGCTTGGGCATGGGCTGGGTTTCAATTTTTGATCCGGTTGAACTAGGTAAGTTACTCAACATGCCAGATGATGCCAAACCCATCGCGGTGCTATGTTTAGGACATGTAGCAAGCTTTTACAAAGAACCCATGCTGGTGGAAACCGGCTGGGCTACAGCAAAACCATTAGATGAAATGGTGATGGAAAACAGTTGGAATGGACATCATTTGGATATTACGGAATGAGATACGCCAAACGCATTGTGTGCTTAACCACAGAGCCTACCGAGGTGCTTTACCTGCTAGGCGAGCAGGATCGCATCGTCGGCATTTCTGGCTACACCACCCACCCAGCCATTGCCAGAAAAGAAAAACCGAAGGTTTCTGCTTTCACTAGCGCGAAAATCGATAAAATTTTAGAGTTAAAGCCTGACTTGGTGATAGGTTTCTCCAACTTGCAAGCGGATATTGCCGCCTCCCTCATCCGCGCGGGTGTTGAGGTGCATATTTTTAATCAGCGCTCCATCGAGCAAGTATTGAACATGATTGCTACGACAGGTGCATTAGTGGGCGCCTCAGATAAGGCCGCCGAGCTAATCGCCGAGCTGGAACATACACTGGATCAAGCACGACTAAGCGCCAGCCATTTATCTGCAAAACCCAAAGTGTATTTTGAAGAATGGGATGAACCCATGATGTGCAGCATACGCTGGGCGATGGAACTGATTGAGATTGCTGGCGGCACAGATTGCTTTCCCGAGCTTTCGCATTTTCACAGTGCAACAGACCGTATTGTGACAGCCCAACAAGTATTAGAGCGGCAACCAGATATTATCATCGGCTCATGGTGCGGT
>DASQFK010000191.1:0-7803 GCA_035633175.1 Methylotenera sp. | reverse complement strand
CCATAATTTCTTTTCAAACAGCTTTGGGTTATTACTGATCACTTGGTTAGCAGCGCGCAGGATACGCACGGTAGAGCGGTAATTTTGCTCTAACTTAATGACTTTTAACTTGCTAAAATCTTTGGTGAGTTGATGCAAATTTTCAACATCCGCGCCGCGCCAGCCATAGATAGCCTGATCGTCATCACCCACCGCCGTAAATTGACCTCGCACACCAGTCAGCATTTTGATCAGTTTATATTGGCAAGCGTTAGTGTCTTGATATTCATCCACCAGTAAGTATTGCAACTTGCGCTGCCATTTATTGAGCGCTTCATCATGCTGTTCAAATAACTCAACAGGCAGTTTGATTAAGTCATCAAAATCCACTGCTTGATAAGCCTTAAGCGTTTGCTGATACAACTGATATACCTTAGCCGCCGCATGGGTAAGTTCTTCGTCGGCTTGTGCTTTGGCTTGGTCTGCATTGATAAACGCGTTTTTCCAGGCTGAAATCTGCCACTGTGTTTTACGTAACAATTGTTTATCGGTCGTGGCTAAAATGTCCGCCAAAATCTTGAAACTATCGGATGAGTCTAAAATTGAGAATTGCGGTTTATAGCCGAGCAGGGAAGCTTCCGCGCGCAACATTTGCAGACCAAGCGAGTGAAAAGTGGCGATGGTAAGCCCTTTAGTGCTTTTGCCCTGCATCAGTTTTCCGACACGCTCTTGCATTTCGCGCGCGGCTTTATTGGTAAAAGTGATGGCGGCAATCTCTTTGGGCGAATAACCGGCTTCCTCAATTAAATAATTGATTTTTTGCGTAATCACGCGTGTTTTGCCGCTACCGGCGCCAGCCAACACAAGCAAAGGACCATCGAGATATTTAACTGCTTCGCGCTGCGGCGAGTTAAGGGTGTTTAGCATGCATTACTTTAAAATGTTCTTGAAGAAATATTCGGGAAGAATTTGATTCGAAAAAAAATGAATTTTAGCGGAAAATCTAGACTGTGGATTTTAGCGGTTAAGATTGAAACTAGCTATCTAATATTGTCATCAAACGTTAGTGTTTAAAGCGTGCCATAATCTGCCGTATGGAATTTAGCCACACAAATCAAACATAAAAATTATTAAGTAAACGCCTTGAGGAATTGCAAAAATGAGATCCACTAAAGCCAGTGCTGCGATTGATCGACTTAAACGACGTAGCGGCAATGAGCAATATTCCATGACGCTCAGTGGCGGAGGGTTGTTTTCATTAGTACTCGCTGACTCAGCGGGTGAGTCTAGCCGTCTTTGTGAGCCGATGATGCTGGATGAATTCGTAGCCTTTGTGAATGCATACGGTCCACAAACACCAAAACGGGTGAGTAGGCTGGATGTTGAGTTTGCGAAGCAGTTGGTTAAAAAGGAAACTTCCTGAGAAATCTAACACGTTCTAAATGCTAAACTGCCTCGATTAAATTCAATCAAGGCAGTTAACTCAACAGTGCATAAAATTAAATATGAATCCTAGAGCCTAATTCAATCACGCTATTACTCGGAATATTAAAGTAGCTCACTACGCTACCTGCATTGCGTGACATGACTGCAAACAAATCATCGCGCCATTTTGCCATTTTGCCTCCTTGCCCAGAAATAACGGTCTCTCGACTGACAAAGTATGAAGTGGTGAATGGGTCAATCGTCACGTTATCTATTTTGCAATCTTCTAGTGCTTTGGGTATGTTGGGCGTTTCCATAAAGCCATAATCTAGCCCCATTTGCCAAAACCCAGAACCGATTTCTTTAATATGTATGCGTTGTTCTTTCGCTACGGTGGGCACATCTAAAAACGCTACCGTGAGTATTAGGTTGGTTTGATGCAGCACTTGATTATGCTTTAAATTATGCATCAATGCTTGCGGTACGGTATCTGGGTTTGCACATAAGAATATTGCTGTGCGTTCGATTCTTGCTCTTTTTTCACGTGCAATATTATTCACAAAGTCTTCCAGTTTTGGGTCGTCCTCATGAATATGTTGCAGCAGAATTTCACGGCCTTGTTTCCATGTCCACATGACTATCACCAATAAAACACCAAGTGCTACTGGGAACCAGCCACCTTTGAAAAACTTGACTGAACATGAGGCGAGCAAGAGAAAATCTAGAGCAATAAAAGCGCTGGTAGCACCCAACGCTAACCATAGCGGATAATTCCAGTTGTGACGCAGTACAAAATAGGTGAGTATAGTAGTAATCAACATCGTGCCGGTGACTGCAATACCGTAGGCTGCTGCAATGGCAGATGAGTTTTGAAAAGCGATGGTAGTAATGACTACAGCCACTAACAAAAACCAATTAATCGCAGGCACGTAGATTTGACCTGACTCACTGGCTGATGTGTGCAGTATTTGCATTCTAGGTAAAAAGCCTAGTTGTATGGCTTGTTGTGTAATTGAATATGCGCCTGAAATTACCGCTTGTGATGCAATGATAGTGGCAAGCGTCGCAAGTATCACTGCAGGAATCAGCAATTCAGGAGGAAACGATAGGTAGAACGGGTTACTCACGGCTTCGGGTGTTGATAACAGTAAAGCACCTTGACCTAAATAGTTAAGTGCTAAACCCGGTAATACTAAACCTGTCCATGCAATGCGAATAGCAGGTTTACCAAAGTGCCCCATGTCTGCGTACAGTGCCTCTGCACCTGTGATAGCAAGCACCACAGCACCTACCGCTAAAAAGATGCCAGCACCCCGGTCGGCTAAGAAGTGAAATGCATACAAAGGATTAAGTGCATTCAATATCATGGGATTTTGGCTAATGTGATAAATACCGATTGCACCTAGCACAGTAAACCATACGACGATGATAGGACCAAAGAACTTACCAACCGCATTAGTACCGTATTTTTGAAAAGCAAAGAGTGCAATTAAAATGGCAATAGAGATTGGCATGATGAATGATTTTAAGTTTGGGGTAATCAGCTCTAAACCTTCTGCTGCCGAAAGCACAGAAATAGCGGGAGTGAGAATGCTATCTCCGTAAAAAAGTGCGGCGCCGAATACGCCTAATCCTAGCAATATTTTTTTTCGCATTGGTGCAGCAGATGCAGTAGAAACGGCAAGTGCAAGCAAAGCCATAATGCCACCTTCACCGCGATTATCTGCACGCAATACTAAAATGACGTACTTCAGTGTGACAACTAACATTAATACCCAAAATATAGCGGAGATTGCCCCGATGATATTAGCTTGCGTAAGTGCTATACCTGTGGATGCGCTAAATATTTCTTTAACTGTGTAAAGCGGGCTTGTGCCGATGTCGCCATACACCACCCCGATAGCGCCCAATGTGAGCGCTGCAACACTTTTTGATGGAGTGTTTGCTGATTGTATATTTGTCTGCATGATTGTTTCAAAATGACCTTTGTAAAATTAAGACAAGGCCATTTAATCAGCAGGGGTGTATCAATCGCATAAACATGGATTGATACTTTTTAAACTAGGTGTTTAGGACTAAAGCTAGGTGTTTAGACTAAAGCTTAAGTGATTTAGGTTGCTGCGAGTCTGTAACCTATGCCTGCCTCAGTTAAAATGTAGCGTGGTGCGGCTGAGTTTATTTCAAGACGTGCCCGTAATCTGCCCATGTGAATGCGCAGGTAATGCGTGTCATCTACAAATTCTGGTCCCCAAACCTCTGCAAGAAGCTGACGGTGGGTGTATACCTTTCCAGGTTTTTTGGCGAGTATAAATAGTAGCTTGAATTCAATAGGGGTGAGGTGAATAGGCTGTTTATGCAACAAAACACTAGAATTGACAGTATCAATTTCTAAATCCTCCAATTTAAAAACATCATCACGTAACGACATCATAGCGGTACGTTTTAGCGATACTTTTACTCTGGCAAGCAATTCATTCACACCAAATGGTTTTGCCAAGTAATCGTCTGCACCCGAATTAAAGCAATCTACTTTTTCTTGCTCGGATTGACGCGCTGATAATACTAAAATCGGAATATCAGAACTGATGCGGGCATAATCGATAAAATCTCGGCCATCGCCATCCGGTAAATTCAAATCCAAAATGATGAGTGCAGGTTTATGTTCATTCAATAGGTGTTTACCATCCGCAATCGTTTGTGCACAGCATGTGAGATAACCACTTACTTTCAAGCTAGATTGCAGAAACTGACTAATCTGTAAGTCGTCCTCAATTATTAAAATAAGGCTTTTATCAGGCATTAGCATTTTCTGTATTCGGAATATTAAAGCTCAACGTCACACAAGCCCCGCCACCTTCTCGGTTATGAATAAATAAACGTGCATCATGTAATTTTGCAATGGCTTGCACGATGGATAAGCCCAAGCCAAACCCCTTAGCGTTTGTAGAAGAAAACTTTTTGATTTGAGATGCAGTAAACGTTTCATCGAATCCTTTACCGCGGTCATTCACACTGATATTGATGCGATTATCAGTTTTTAAAACATCAATCAGAATAGGTTCTGGGTTTAAATTGGATAGGTCAGTCTGTGCTTGATTTGCATTATCAATGAGATTAACTAGCGCTTGCATCAGCAAGTTTGCATTCCCTTTAATCAATAGCTCTGGATCGCTAGCCGTGACTTTTAAATTGAGCGATTCGCCTCGATTTTTGTAAAGAGCAGTCACTACACCAATTAATTCTTCGGGAGATTGCCAGTCCATAGGAATCTGTTTTACTTCGCTTGATTCTAAGCGAATTAGAGAGAGTATGTTCTCAGTTGTAGTGGCCAAATATCGCGCTTGTGAGGCAATCAGTGAGGTTAAATGCGTTGCCTGTGCAGGCTCTAGATCTGCCTGTTGTAAAGTGGTTGCCGCTCCTAGAATTGAGGTGAGTGGTGTGCGCATATCATGTGAGATTGAAGCAAGCAACGCACTTTGTATAGCTTCTTCTTGCGCTATCAATTCAGCATGTTTGACTTTTTCATTATTAATAAGGCGTTGGTAGGCTTGTGAAATTTGATCGACACATGACTTGATCGCCGTATAGGTTTCTACGCTGTCCTCAGCACTTACATTCCCCACAACTAAAATCGGCAGTTGGCTCGGCAAGCGATTAAAAGGCATAATCCAATATACAGATTCTGGCCAATTATCGGTGTATGGCCCTATTGATTTACCGTTGCTTGCTGTCCATTTCAGTGCTTTTTGGTCAGGCATTGCCAAATGATCTGAATCTAGTTGGTAGATATTGTTTACATCTAATTGTGCGATAGCAAAAGGTTTATTGAACTCTGTTGCTAACAATTCACAAGTATCGCTAATTAGGGATGTTAAATCATTTGAGAAGGCTAGTTTTTCTGCTAACGCTTTGGCAAACTCAGCACGTTTTGAGGAAAGCATAGCGACTTCTGTTTGAGACTTTAACTGTTTGACTAAAGAGGTGATAACAAGCGATACGATTAAAAAACTGATTAGGCTCGCCCAAGACTCAATATGTGCGACTTCGAAAGTGTAACGCGGTGCAACAAAAAAATAGTTAATAGCTAAAAACCCAGCGATTGCCGTGCCTGAAGCGATAGCAAAAGTACAAAAATAAGCTACGGCAACCACAACGATTAAATACAGCATAGTCACGCCAGTATTACCTAGCGTGTTGAAAAAAGTGTAATTAATGACTGTGGTGACAGTCAATAAAACCAATATGCAAAATAATTGAAAGTAAGGTTTAAGCAAAATTCCACACACTTTTTAGGTTTAATTAAATAGTTGTAAGCCAGGTTATATTAACAGTTGTGCGATTGATTTTAGTGTAAGTCAAATAGGCATCATGCGAATAGATAGCATCTTTAATTGACGGCATACTAATTGCTTTATTAACATTAAATAGGAATATAAATTTTAATAAAAAGTATATTCTCGTCTGTAAGGCAAGCCGGTATTGGCTTTAACGGTTCTTGTTAATAAGTGCTAAGTTAAATGCTGCTGTTTTAGCAATTATTAATGTCATTAATCTGACGTGATTGTGTGGAGATTCAACGATGAATGACAGAGTCAATAAAACTTCTATTTGCAGTATCGTATTTTTGGATATCATTGATTATTCAAAAAAGTCTGATTCTGACCAGATAGATGTAAAAGTTAAATTCAATGATTTAATCAGTAGCTCACTAAAAAGTGTTGCGCAGAATGACCGAATTATTTTAGATACTGGAGATGGCGTTGCCATTGCATTAATGGGGTCACCCGAGGATGCCATGTTTGTGGCCCTAACTATACGCGATGGAATTTTTAAAAGTAATGTTAACAATTCAATACCTTTATACGTCCGTTTTGGTATTAACTTAGGTCCGGTCCGTACTGTCAGTGATATCAATAATCAGCCCAATATTATTGGGGATGGTATCAATGTAGCGCAGCGAATTATGAGTTTTGCTGAACCTAACCAAATTTTGGTGTCACGCTCATATTATGAAGTTACCTCGCGCCTGACCTTAGAGTTTTCAGAAATGTTTGCTTATTCAGGTGTTAAGCACGATAAGCATGTGCGCGAGCATGAAATTTATTCTGTGCGTTCACATGTAGGCCAAGAGGTAAACACAAGTCAGCCTCAAGCTCCTAAGGATGCCCGCAGGTCAACAGATCAGTTAGCTTTAAAAAATAAAGTGAATTGGAAATATGCAGCGCCTGGCTTGTTTGCAGTTGTGGCACTTTTAGGCTTTGCTAAATTAATGCCTATGCAGTTTGAGGCTGTCACGCCGGCTGTGGTTTTTAAGAGTGAGGCTAAAGTAAATCTAGCCGAATCAAATAAACCAGTAAAAGTTGCCTCTGAAATGTCGCAAGAATACATCGCGACAAGAACTGAACCCTCGAATAGTGCTCATACAGTAGCTAAGCAGATTGAACGTAAAAAGCCTGTGGAATCAACCGTAGCTGTTAACGCTACACATAAAGCTAAATCTGGTATGGAAGTATTTGCTAACAGCTTCAAGCAAGGTCAAAAAAGCGAGTGTTCACAAGCGCAGATTTCAATGAATCAATGCCATTAATGCTCAGTATTGATTAATATTATCTTCAGGCAAATTATTTTCTGGAGTATCGTTTTCGTTATCAGTATTTTGTTCATTATTGGTACTTACTGGCTTAGTCTCTTGAATCATCGCTTCGCGGCTAAGCGGCGTTTCTAAACTAATTCTGCCAATCGCGCCGCTGCGGTAATCCGTTAAAAAAGCCACAGCGGTTTTTTCGGTATCCCATAAGCCATCATGGCGCTTATAAGAGCGGCGCTTTGCAATCGCCTCTAGTAAATCTACGCCATCCATTTTCAATACATCGAGATACGCTCCATCTGCTTTCATAGTATCGATCTTGTAACGGGCGTTGAGTAATTCCGGATAGGTTTTGAGTAAGTTATTGGCTAAAAATAGCGCAACATCTTCGTCAATCACTGCATTGCGGCCAATAGCATGGCTGGCTGCTAGCATATAACCATCAGATTCATATTGAATTTTAGGCCACATCATGCCTGGCGTATCGGTAATGCTCATGGTTTCGCTTAAGTCAAAGCGCTGTTGGCTTTTAGTCACCGCAGGTTCATCGCCGACTTTAGCGACGCGGCGATTGAGTAGGGCATTCATCAGTGTAGATTTACCCACATTAGGAATGCCCATAATCAGCATGCGTAAAGGTTTTAAGTGGGTGCCGCGGTGTGGCGTAAGACCTAAACACAACTTTGGAATTTTATTTGCTTCCCCTGCTTTTTTACATGAAAGCGCTACAGCCTTGGTGTTAGGCTGGCGGTTAAAATAATTAAGCCAAGCTTGCGTGGCAACTGGGTCCGCTAAATCTGCCTTATTCAATA
>DASQFK010000190.1:0-2854 GCA_035633175.1 Methylotenera sp. | reverse complement strand
TAAGCTTGAGTTACTAGAAAGACAAACGATTGCAGTAGAGAAAGCGGCAATGGCTCCCCGATGGAGTTTAGGGGTTAGAGGTATTCATCGGCCTGGGTTACATCATGGGAAAGGGTCACATAGATTTGAAAGAGGGACACCTAGACCTAGGTCAAATAGTACAGTTTCAAATAAATCACCTGAGAAAAGCATGGTAATAAATAGTGGTACAAATAACAATGCGATTAAATGATATGCAGTTTTTAACAATAATTAACCTTAAAGAAAGTGGAATAATGAAAGTAATTAAACTGGTGAAGGAATATCCTTTATTAACTTCGTTAGCATTATTAACTCTCACTGTCGGCATTGCAGTTTTAATAGCAAAGGCAAAAAGTGAATCTGAAAACGATTATGGAAACTATACCGAATTTGATATGTGATAATAAGTGTTCATGTTCTATAGTGATTGCAATTAATTTATTTAAAAGTCAAACATCACTGCTATAGATGAAATCAATTATTGGAGAATTAAACGTGACTAAGCCAGATGCGGTGCAAAGTAAATATCAAGAGCATATTGAAGCAATCGAAAAACATAAGCGATTGTTAGAAAAGCTACATCTTGACTCTAATTCACATTTAGATGAGGTCAATACTTCTTTCCAGAAGATAGCTTTGACGCTTGAAGAGTATCTTAAAGTGATTGGTATACCGTAATAAGAATGAGAGTTTTAAGCACTTCCTATTTATTAACGTCACATTAACTCGCCACACAGATTGGTTGAATAATCAGTCAATCAGTTTTCCATGCTTCACCATCACTGCTTGTAAATCATTAAATATTTTTAGAACTGAATTAGCCTAGTCATTTATTGCGGCATATAAATTGCGACTACTGTCGGAGTAGCGCACTCAATCAAGTAAGTCTCCTAACATCAAAATGTTGCACTTTCGTTTCAAAAAATTGATAATCGTGCGACTAGTCAAAATGAGATGCCAAATGCTTGAATTTGATAACGCGATATTAAATTACTTGAATCAATATGTGGGCGTCTCACCTAGATTCGATGCGGCTGTGGTATTTTTGTCATGGATATCACTTTTAAAGATGACGCCATTGATCTTAATATTATGGAGTTTTTGGTTTATTCGTGACGGGAATCGCGTCAATAGGCGAAAAGATGTGGTGCTGGTATTTCTAGGGAGTTGTATTGCGATGGCTATAGCGCGGGCTATCGTTATTCTTACCCTTTCGTCTGCGGCCTTTATACAATCCGGACCTGATGCTGCATATTCCTAAGGAGCTTAGCTTGGAGTCATTCGACCATTTGAGTTCAATGCCTAGTGACCATGCAGCATTGGCATTTGCTATTGCGATGGGAATTTTTCTGATGAATCGAGTTTGGGGAAGTCTGGCTTTGCTACACGCAGCCTTCATTATTTGCCTGCCCCGCGCATATCTCTCAATTCACTACCCGACCGACCTTATTGCAGGTGCTGCTTTGGGAGTCCTTGCTGCTTGGGTCACAATGCGGTTAGTGAATATTAAAGCTTTAGCGGATAAATTGATGCCTTTCGAGCAAAGTCGACCCGCTACTTTCTACTCTATTTTCCTTCTCTTTTCTTCCCAAATGATGCAAATGTTCAACGAGGTTAGAATATTTGGGACGGTAATTAAACACATGGTATTGAGATTGTAAATTGTTTAGCATGGCCTACATAAATAATTATTTAGACCAAATAATTGATACATAAAGGCATTAAAGCTATAGTAACATTGGTTTTAAAAAGCAACTTTACATAAAGGTATTGTCGATGGTGGCGCTACGTCCAGTTTTAATGATTGTCGATGACGATCCTTTAATCACAGATACCTTGCATTTTGTGTTGAGTAAATATTTTGAAGTGTGTGTCGCCGAATCACACTCACAATTAAAAAGCTTATTAAGGCAATTAGATAGTCCGCCAGCGCTGGCGCTGGTTGATTTAGGATTGCCTCCCACGCCACATACTCCGGAAGAAGGCTTTAAAGTTGTCACAGAGCTATTAACACATTCTCCCACCATTAAAATTCATGTCTTATCCGGTCAAAGTGATGATGTAAATGTTAAACGCGCACTTACATTGGGCGCGGTAGATTTTATTGCCAAGCCTTGCGACGTAGAGAAGCTTAAAGATGTACTGCTCAATTCATTAAAAGTACAAAATGTTGAGTTGAATGAAGTTAAGGTGGAACAGGAGCATGGTGGTTTATTGGGCGAAAGCTTGCCTATGCAAGCACTACGTATGCAGATCACACAGTTTGCAGATTCACCTTTTCCAGTATTGATCGAGGGCGAGTCTGGTAGTGGCAAAGAGCTGGTGGCTGGTAGTTTCCATTACGCAAGCAAACGTTCATTGCATCCTTATTTGTCAGTTAATTGTGCGGCTATTTCACCGTTACTGGCTGAGTCAATATTGTTTGGACATGCCAAAGGGGCTTTTACGGGCGCCATTACTGCACACGCCGGTTATTTTGAAGATGCGGGTGAAGGTACATTGTTTTTAGACGAAATTGGCGAGTTGCCTTTAGAGTTGCAGGCCAAATTGCTGCGGGTTTTGGAGAATTGTGAATATCAACGGATAGGTGAAACGCAGACCCGAAAAAGTCGCGCGCGCATAGTAGCTGCGACCAACCGTGATTTGCGTGCTGAGGTCCGTTCGGGGAAATTCCGGTCCGATCTGTATCATCGTTTAAGTGTGTTTGCCGTTCATGTGCCGCCATTACGTGATTTAAATGAAGATAAGCATTTATTACGGAATCATTTCATGGAGTTTTATGCAAAACAAATTGGACAAACTTCATTTACATTAGATGCGACGGCAGAATCTC
>DASQFK010000189.1:0-11945 GCA_035633175.1 Methylotenera sp. | reverse complement strand
AAAGTGTTATAACCTTGCAACGCTAGCACCATGCCTACAAAAAATGCTGACACGATAATAATCATTAGCGACATGACACCTGTAGAATAAATTTCGCGGAGCGTTAGATGAAAACGCCGAAAACTTTCGCCAGAGTAAATGATCGTCAAGAAAAAAAGTCGAGCCCCTGCACCTAAGCGCCAAATACGCTCTATCATCCGCTTTCCGATAGCGCGTAATGTACAAATAATATTGAGCAATAGATTTGATTTAATCATTTATTTTTAGTTATTCACTTGACTGGCTTTTGCTTTGATTAGCTTTTGCCTTGATTAGCTTTTGGCCATCTTCACTTTTCATATAGCTAATACTAACCGACTCTTTTTTGTTGCAGCAGTTCAGATTGATAGTTTGCAGCAGCATAATGGAACGGTACTGGTCCATCTTTTTCCCCATGCACAAACTGATGCACAAACGGCAGCATAGATTGCATTAAATCATCCGGCGTACCTTCTGCGGCAACGATGCCATCCGCCACAAAATATACATAATCTGCGATTAAAAAAGTTTCTTTAACATCATGCGACACAATGATAGAGGTAGCACCTAACGCATCATTAAGGCTACGAATCAAGCCACAAATCACCCCCATTGATATGGGGTCTAACCCTGCAAAAGGTTCATCGTACATGATAATGTTGGGGTCTAACGCTACCGCTCGTGCCAAAGCAACCCGTCTGGCCATGCCGCCAGAGAGCTCAGTTGGCATTAATGCATGCGCGCCACGTAACCCAACCGCATTAAGCTTCATTAACACCAAATCTCTAATCATAGATTCGGGCAAATCTGTCAATTCACGCATCGGAAACGCAACATTTTCAAATACGCTTAAATCAGTAAACAATGCGCCGTGTTGAAATAACATACCCATTTTACGGCGGAGTTTATAAATACCATCACGGTCTTGCTTGTGTACCACATCGCCATCTACGCGTACCTCACCGGCACTTGGCTTAATCTGCCCACCGATCAAACGTAGCAATGTCGTTTTTCCACTGCCGCTACCACCCATGATGGCCACCACTTTGCTGCGTGGAAACGCCATATTGATGCCTTTATGCAGCAAACGCCCTTTGTAACCAAAGGATAAATTATCAATTTCGACGATATTGTTATTCATGAATTGCGTGATGATTTTGTGAGCTTTTTATTAAGTCACCATTCTAAAACAATTTAGCTTCTACGCAAGCTGTTAAATTGGTTTGCGATTAAATGTGAACAATGCCTAATAATAAAAAAGCTCGCAATATGCGAGCTTTTTTATTATTAGAGTTAAATTATATATTGATTAAAAACTCATGCATATTGTATAAGCGTTACCATCAATAATAGCTGCCGTAGCCACAGATGCTGCTGCAGGGGGAATAACGGCTCTCAAAGAACCTGTAGCCGTATTTCCATCATCCAAGTTCGTATCAATTTGTTTAACTAACCTACCAGTAATATTTTCGGTACATACCACATACAAACCCATCATAGGATTAACTGCATCAACGATTGTTACAAATCCGTTAAGGCTTTGCACACCCAAACGCCCGCTTTCTGCATTGCGAGCCAAGTAAGCTGGGTCAGCCACATTTGTTGGCCCTGTAGCAAAACCTGCTAGACGAACATGTTGCCAAAAGAGGAAAGACTCATCAGTTGCAGTTACAGAATTCCAAGCCCCATTAATTTGAGCGTTATTAAGTGTAGCCGCTGGTGTACCTGCTGCTGTACCCCCGTTAACATGGGTTGCAACGTTAGCATCATCACCTGGAATTGCACGGAATTTATCTTGATACCCATAAATAAAGATTTGTACGTTTTTAAGGTCTCCAGCAATATTTTTTGCTTTAGCACTATTAATCAGTTCCTGACCTTTTAACACACCACCGAGTAGCAAGCCGATAATCACTAGCACAATGGCTAGCTCGATTAACGTAAAGCCTGTCTGTTGTTTTTTCATTGATATCCCCGAACCTTATATGTATAAAGCATTTAATACGTCACAAATGCTCATTTAGTTAAAGCTTAATATGCAAATTTTATGCCAGCGGTGTTTTTATCGTTTTACTACTTTATTGGCTACATTCTATAAGAGTTTATTAAAAATTGCATAGTATATTGTCAGAAACCAAACAGTTATGTTCAAATTTTAACGTTAATATTAAGAGTATCATTTATGC
The DNA here is from genome assembly GCA_035633175.1 of Methylotenera sp. GTDB lineage: Bacteria > Pseudomonadota > Gammaproteobacteria > Burkholderiales > Methylophilaceae > Methylotenera. The sequence goes on along the minus strand of DASQFK010000189.1, from coordinate 9,741 downwards.
AAACTTAACAATCCAGTAAGCTTGCATATAACCTAACATGGTTTTTATCACTAAATAATCCATCACTTTATAAGTAAAACTCATTATAAGTAAAACTCACATGCCAACATTGATTAAATTATTTCGCCAGCTTTTTAATGATTCTGACCGATTAATGGCTTTGATGCTTTTATCATTGCATGCGCTGATCATTTGGGGCGAAGCTGGCGATCTGCAAAAAGCATTATTTTTATGTCACTACGGCTTATTTTTAATGTGGCAACCTTTAATGCGGCAAACCAACAAATTATCGTGGCAAGCCGTTCTAGTCATTGTCATCGGCGCGGCTGTAGCAATGTCTTATACCAATTGGTGGTTTACCGCTTTTTGGATTGCTGGCCTGTTTGCACTCATCGGTGGCCGTATTTTTTCTACTGAATCTACTCGTTCTCGACTACCTAACATTTTAGCTGCAGCTTATTTACTGGCCATACTGGTGTTATGGGTGGTGCCTAAATTACTCAAAGCCACTGACGATTTAGCCGCTGCTGAATTTGTACTGATGTACCTGTTGCCTTTTTTACCCGTCACAATTTTATTTATCTCCAAAAACGAGCGAGACAGCAACACCCCAAATATTGATTTTTTCTACACCTTATTAATCTTTTTACTGACTTTAATCGTCATATTAGGCAGTTTCGCTATTGGTGTGATTTGGCAAATCCATTACATTAAATTACTGATAGTCGCCGTGATGAGTTTAGCTGCGACCTTGGTTGCATTAAGCTGGTTATGGAACCCTAGCGCCACATTTTCTGGTTTAGAACTATTAATGTCGCGTTATTTATTAAGTATTGGTTTGCCATTTGAGCAATGGATTAGAAAAATCGCCCGACATGCAGATTATGAACCCACAGCAGATAGTTTTTTACAAGCATCAATGAGTGAACTGGTTGCCCTTAATTGGGTGAGCGGAGTGAAATGGCAAATTGGCAATGATAAATTCCAGATAGGTGAGACTACACCATTCATTTCCACTTTTACTTTTCATAAACTGCATTTATCACTTTATTCACGCTGGCAGTTTAGCCCTGCTATGTATTTACATGTGCAATTACTTACGCAAATCTTAGGTGAATTTTATGAGGCTAAACTTCGTGAAGAGACGATTAGCCAAAATATTTATATGCAAACATTCTATGAAACCGGCTCTCGACTTACGCATGATATTAAAAATATATTGCAGTCTATGGGCACTTTATCTGCTGCCGCGCTACAAAATGAGGCAGGAGGTAAGGATGCCGAAGAAGATGCAAGACTCATTGAGCTCATTAAAAAGCAATTGCCAAGATTAAATCAGCGTTTAACTACCACGCTAACTAAACTGGCACGCCCCAGCAACGAGAAAAAACAGCAGGCTAAAGTGAATACCTGGTGGAAGGATTTTAAACAACTCAATTCACACTACGCAAGTTCACAACATCAAATTCAGTTTGAAGCACCTGAGACTATGCCGAAAGCGGATATAGATCCTGATGTGCTTGATAGTATTGTAGATAATTTGATACAAAATGCTTTGGAGAAAGCCAGACTTGAGGTGAATACGCAGATTCAAGTCAACTTAATGCCGTCGGAAAAGTTTTGTATTGAAGTCAGCGACACTGGTACTGCCATGCCTGCGGATGTTGCGGATAAGCTCTTCAAAACCCATGTCAGCTCTAAAAATGGCTTAGGTGTGGGCTTGTATCACGCTGCACAGCAAGCTAAACAGGCAGGATACCTATTAAGTTTAATTGAAAACCGTGATGGAGCAGTGCGATTCAGGTTGGAAATGATAGATAATTAACAGCGGTTATAAGTTACTGTTGTTTTGATTTGGTTCAAAGCATTTACATAACAAAAAGCGGCATATTAAGCCGCTTTTTGTTATGTAAATCTTTCAAAACTTATTCTAAATTATCTAGTTTTAACTAAAGCGTACCGTAAGAATGGAGCCCACTTAAAAACATATTCACACCCAGAAATGCAAACGTAGTGATAATTAAACCTATCAGCGACCACCAGGCTAATACTGGACCGCGCAGACCTTTTACCATACGTAAATGCAACCAAGCGGCATAATTTAGCCACACAATCAGCGCCCAAGTTTCTTTAGGATCCCAGCTCCAGTAACCGCCCCACGCTTCAGCCGCCCACATTGCGCCTAAAATAGTTGCAATGGTGAAAAACGCGAAGCCAATAGCGATGGATTTATACATCACATCATCAAGGATATCCAAGCTCGGTAAGCGCGATGCTAATATTCCTTTGTTAGCAAGCAAATAGGCACTCGCTACCATTGCTGCCAATGAAAAAGCGCCATAGCCAACAAAGTTAGCTGGCACGTGTATTTTCATCCAATAACTTTGTAGCGCTGGCACTAACGGCTGGATATTGTGTGCTTGGCGATCAAATGTGTACCAAAGAATAAAACCAACAGCAGCATTGATGACCACTAAAACAAAACCACCTAATTGCTTGGTATTAAATCGCTGCTCGTAATGCAAATAAAGCAATGCCGTAATCAAGCAAAATAAAATAAATACTTCATACAAATTACTAATAGGAATATGGCCAACATCAGGTGCGATTAAATAAGATTCATACCAACGCACCATTAGACCTACAAAGCCCATTAATACAGCGCTCCAAGTGAGGGTTGAAGCCACTTTTCCTGCAAAGTCAGAACGTTTGTATAGTGCAAACCAGTAAGTTGGCATCGCCAATACGAACAACACATTCATCCACATAATGGCGGATTGACTAGAAATCAAGAACTTGAGTAAAAAGGTCTGCGTGGCGCGTGCTTGATCGCCGTGGTAGAGGCTAATTGAAAACAAGCTAATAATACCTATACCCAACACTAGCTTGCCGAGCGATTTCCACTGCCAACCTAAATAACTAAATACGGCTGCAGCGCCAAACAAAAAGCCCGTTTCATAAACATCCATATATTGCGCATACTGCGTGTAAGCGTAAATAGCACCGGCTACTAATATCAAGGCATAAAGCCAATCCTGCCAATTTAGGCGTTGCAGTAATGATTTAGGTTGGTAATCAAAAGCAGTCGTGTTCATATTGAATCCTTAAGCCAGCACACTTTTAAGTTGCTCGCGGTATAAACTAAATTCCTGTTCAAAATCCAGGTTCTTACGATTAGAAGACATCGCAAAATGCACTTGGTTGCTGGCAGGTTTTAACAATAACCAAATTCTGCGCTCACGAATATAAAACATAGAGAATATGCCCAATACCAATAACACAGAACCTAAATACACCCATTTTTGACCGGGTGATTTAGTCAGTTGTAACCCACTTGCTTCTTTATGTTCAAACTTGGCAAGCTGCAAATAATACGGCGAACCGTAAAAAAACATATCGCTGAATGCATTTAAGCTATCTTGAATCAACGCTTGCGATTCAAGATTGTTGACGAGTAATGGTTTTTGATTCGCCGCCAAGCTCATGTTATATGCTTCAAATGCTGCAACGTTAATCATTTTAATATAGGTTTTAGCAGCCATTTCACGTTCAGCTGGCGGAACGTTTTTTTCAATGACTTGTGCCACTTGGTTATATCCACCCTGGGCAAAAGTTCGCATTAAATGTACAACGCTATCTTCAAACTGCTTTTGCACTTTTAAGTTTTTATTATTCGCGATAGCGGTTTGTGCAAGCTGATGCGCAATTACCGGATATTGGGTTTCATCCATCATCTTGGCTCTAAAGTTCATAAAGCCATCAATCGCTAAGTCGTTATCGACTGGAATGCGCAGGTAATGAAATTCGTCTTGCACTGTTTCACGCATACCCGTAATAAAATAATGCTTGCCATCTATTTGCAGAGGCTGCATGTAAGTCACATACTCTTTAGCCTGACCTTGCGCATCACGCAATTTGTAGGTGATATTGGCGCCTACATTATGTGACTTGCCTTTACCGTCTGGTGACAGGTTAATAATATTGAACTTGCGAAAATCGTTATATTCAACTTTTAAAGCGTTTGCACCTTCCCCCAGTACACCTTTTTGAAAAATGGCGCCATCCAGCGTTTGAGCTTGACTATCTTTCGCAAGTAAATTCCATACCTTAAAGTTAAGCTTAGTACCGCCATCCTGAAAATCAGACTGATAAATGGCAATGCCTTTATAGGTTAATGGATGGTTTACGCTAATGGTTTTGGTAAGCGGTGTTTTAAGATCAGGATCGGTAATGACAATATCGCTTTCAAACGATTTTGGCTGACCGGTCGCATAATGCTCAATACGAAAATCTTTTAACGCGACACGGAAAGGCAAATCCTGTACTAAATAACCATCGCGCACCCGTACAAAAGCCACATTATCACTGGTGCCTTCCGGCAAGGTCATATTGGCGCGAAATGACGGGTTACGTGTACTTAACCTGCTGACTTCCGGCACTTCAGATTCTGGAATATCCAGCGTTTCTATACGCTTCTGGCCCAATAATTCTTGTACTTTAAGTGGCAGATTACCATCCAGCAAACCACCAAAAAAGATGATAACCATGGCTGTATGGGTAAAGATATAACCTAAACGCTGGTGTGTACCTGTTTTGGCCGCGATAAGCTCAGTACCATCGCGATGCTTTTTGACTTTGAATTTAAAACCCTTGGCCTGTAAGAACTGTGTGAGTTGTTGCCTGGTGTTTTCTAAATTTGAATTTGTGAGGTAGTTTTCCTGATGGCTAAATGCATTCAGCGATTTCTCGGTAGCTTGCTCTTTGAAAGTGCGCCACTCTTTAACCATCTTCGGGCTATTGCGATAAATACATAAACTGGTCGAAATGACTAGAAACAATAAAATAACTAAAAACCAGCTACTGTGATAAACGTCATATAGCCCTAGACTTTCAAAAAAACCAAACCAAAACTGACCGAACTTGATGATGTAGTTCTCATATGGCTCATTTTGCTTTAGCACTGTGCCGATAATTGAAGCAATCCCCAAAACACTTAGCATGCTCACCGCAAAGCGCATGGAACTCATCAAATCAAACAGATTTTTAGATATAGAAAATTTAGGGTTCAAAGTAGAGGCTACTTAAAGTTGGTAGTTGAAGGACATATTGAGTTGTGCAGCATATGACCGGATAAAAATATAAATAGTTGCTAGATAGGATTAGCTAAAAACGCTATATTAAAGTAGGCAACTTAAGGCCGCCTACTTTTAGCATCGTCAAATTAACGTAAACCCTGCATGTAATCTGCTACCGCCGCCATTTCAGCATCGGTCAATTTTGTAGCGATTGCCATCATCATAGGGGCATTTTCGCGCTCGCCAGTACGGAATGTTTTTAATTGCGCCAAAGTGTAGTCAGCATGCTGACCACCTACGCGCGGAAACTGATTTGGCAATCCCGCACCATTCGCACCATGACATGCTGCACATGCAGGTACATTGGTAGCGGCAATCCCGCCACGATAGATTTTTTCACCCAGCGAACCAGCACCATTGGTTTTAGCCGTGCCTAGTGTCAGTTTCTGGCTGGCAAAATAAGTGGATAGATTTTTCATGTCCTCAGCACTCAATGCAGCAGCCATACCAGACATCACTGCATTAGCGCGTTTGCCTGATTTAAACTCCGTCAATTGCTTCTCAAGATATTCTGGATGCTGTCCGGCTAACTTTGGATTTAAGCTAATCGGGCTGTTACCGTCTTGTGCGTGGCATGCTACACATACAGCAGTCACAATCTGTTGCGCTGTTTTTTTCTCCGCGGGCTGTGCTGCTACTTTTTTAGTCTCTTTTTTAGCAGATGTTTCTGCAAAAACCTGTGCCGAAGCCAACGAAAATATACTCAACGCTAACAATACTAAATGACGAACTTGCATTACTGCTCCTAATAAACTCAAAATCTGGCTCAACTCAAATCGTAACAAAGTTGAAATCGGTTAAACCCTGCAGTTATTTTTTATTGTTATTCTGCGATTATTTCTTATGGTTATTTTTATAATGATTAATTTATGCCAATAAATGTGACTAATCTAAATTATTCAATCAATTAACCCGCTATTTTAGCTAAAAACCCCTATTCGTGATAGCATTTTTCACTATTGTTTTCTGTGTCGTTTTTATAGCGTTTAGCGCAAAATGATTAGTTAAACAGCAATAACCTAATAGAATCGGATTACCATGCCCTTGTTTCAAAACGCTGCGTTTTATATTTCAGCTCACCACTTACGTGATTTACCCATAGCCAGCGGCATTGAAGTCGCCTTTGCGGGTCGGTCTAACGCGGGTAAATCCAGCGCACTTAATACCTTAGCCAACCACAATCGTTTAGCTTTTGTGAGTAAGCAACCCGGCCGTACACAACTTATCAACTTTTTCACGCTTGGTAATGATAGGCACTTAGTCGATTTACCAGGTTATGGTTATGCCAAAGTACCTGAATCTATGCGCGCGCATTGGCAAAATGTACTTGCCCGTTACTTGAGTGAACGTTCAAGCTTAGGTGGATTGGTATTAGTCATGGATAGCCGCCATCCGCTCACCCCACTCGACCGCCAAATGTTAGATTGGTTTTGCCCAAGCGGAAAACCTGTGCATGTTTTATTAACAAAATCAGACAAACTCTCCCGTGGCGAAGCTGGCTTAACCTTAAGCCGAGTACGCAAAGAGTTAATCGAAACATGGGGCAACCATTACCACAGTGAATGCACCATACAGCTATTTTCTAGCTTGAAGAAACAAGGCGTTGAAGAAGCTGAGAAGGTGATTGGAAAGTGGCTATTTGCAGAAGAGCCGGAAGATTTAGTACGGAAGACTTTTAAGATTGATGAAGGTTAACTACGTGACACACTGTTTAAACGAATCCAGCTAGCAAAATCTGCCTCGTTTAAATCACCGCTGGCAACAGCTAGCATGGTTAAAATACAGTCAACATCGTTGGCTTTAAGTATAAAACCGTTCAACATTAAAAATAATTCTACTGCTACAAATGCGGTACGTTTATTGCCATCTAAAAAAGGATGATTTTTGGCAATACCTACGCCATAAGCTGCCGCTAGTTCGGCAATATCTGGCGCACCATAAGCAGCTATATTTTGCGCCCGAGACATCGCAGAAATAAACATGCCCTCATCACGAACACCCGCAATACCTCCATGTTCGGCCAATTGCTCATCATGCACCGCCATCAAGACAGCGTTGTTTAACCAAATCCAAGCTGTCACGATTACTTAGCCAATTCGCGTAATACTTCACGGCGATCTTTCATAATCTTCCTTGCAACCGCCATTTGTTCTGCAAACTCTGCACTATGCGGCGTAATCGTCACCGCTCCTGGTGCATCCGTTACAAACACAGTATCGCCTTTTTCAAGCTTTAAGCGCGCCAATACTTCTTTGGGCAAAATAATACCTACTGAATTACCAATTTGAGTGAGTTTTAATGTGTGCATTTTTTACACCTTAATATCTGATTTAACTTAAGTTATAACAATTGTTATAATAACGCACAAAATATTGTGATTACAAGTGTTTTGTACAAATCATCAATTAAGTGCATCAAGCGGGCTGGCTACACCACGCCCGCCTTTATTCAACACATGCGTATAAATCATGGTAGTGGCTACGTCAGAATGACCAAGCAAGTCTTGCACGGTACGAATATCATAACCAGCCTCTAATAAGTGCGTAGCAAAACTATGGCGAAATGTATGCGGCGTAGCCGGCTTATTAATTGCAGCCTGAATAGCTGCTTTTTTAACGGCACGCTGAATAAGCTTTTCATCAAGATGATGTCGACGTGTGTGACCACTTCTAGGGTCTGTTGAATAGCTGCCTGAACAAAACACATATTGCCAAATCCAACTTGTTGCCGCACTAGGGTATTTGCGCTCTAGCGCATCTGGCAAATACACCTCACTCATGCCCGCCTCAGCATCACGCTCATACAACTGCTTTCGCCAAGCTAGATGCGCTTTTAAAGGCTCTATAAGTGAAACTGGTAACATTGTCACCCTATCCTTCGCACCTTTGCCGTTACGTATTAAAATTTCAGCACGGTCAAAATCAATATCTTGAACGCGCAAACGACAGCATTCCATAATGCGCATACCTGTGCCATATAGCAAACGGGCAATTAGGCCATGCGCACCTTGCATACCCTCTAATATTTTGCTCACCTCTTGCCTGGAAAGTACCACTGGTAGACGTTGTGGTTTTTTAGCGCGAATCACATCATCCATCCAAGGCAAAGCTTGCTCTAAAACCTCTCTATACATAAAGAGTAATGCAGCTAAAGCCTGATTTTGTGTGCTAGATGACACATGACCATGCGTAGCCAAATGGGATAAAAACGCCTCAACCTCTTTACCGCCCATTTCACGCGGATGACGCTTGTTATGAAACAAAACAAAGCGCTTAACCCAGTGCAGGTATTGCGTTTCTGTGCGAATACTGTAATGCTTAACGCGTATCTTTTGCTGCACCACTTCTAACAAGGTCGGTGGTTTAATCACTTCAGGTGTATTTTGCATATCAATGTATTAAGCAATAAGATTTTATAAAGTATATTAGAATTAATAAGTTAACAACAATAATGAATAAAATTATACATTCAAACCAATCAAGTTATACACCTAATCTGGTGTATATTTTACGTTAGGTTTTAAATATTGTGGTCAACAATACATCAATCATAGTATTTATTTTAACTAGTTTCTTTTCCTTTTCCTCTTATGCAGGTGCCGGCCCCTGTGGAGAATTCTCCACATTTAAGCAAGCCTATGATGATGAATACACTAAGTTTGTAATTCATGGGAAAGTTATGGGCTACTTATACTTTTCGTCAAATACAAAACCTCCTGAACTTCGAACCGATATTTTATATGGCCAAGAGTATTCACCTATACAAATTGAAGTTAAAAGTGTTTTGAAAGGGGAATTTAATCGCTCAATAATAGCAATACGTAGCGGAGGGTTTTACCTTTGGAAACGTGCATCTGACTTTCCGGTAGGTACCGAGTGGATACTCGCAATTAATAATGACGGTGGTATTAGCTTTTGTGGCGATTATGCATTAAAAGTAGAAGGCGATGAAGTAATTACCAACTACAAAAGGTCGGAGGAAAAAAGAATCAACATTTCTGAGTTTTACAAATCGCTCGGTTTGTCACACCTAACCCCTCATTCAAGCGGGACGCCTAACGGCGCCCCTTAATTCAAACGTTAGGCGGCGATGAACCCCTCGGCTTCGTCACTCGGTTGGCCCTCGGGCTTGAGCGCTTGCTCACCCACTTTTGATCGTCCCAGCAAAGGGCCTTCGATTGCTTCGTCATCGGCAGCAGAGATTCGGAAGGAGGTTTCATTCACCTCGGACGGCTCAAACGCTTCGCCACGTTCTCACCACGCTCGCAATAAGCCAAGTCCAATGACAAATCCAGCGCTCGCGCTGAGGCGCGGGCGAAGGCAAATGTTAGTTTGGGTCACGGCGCTGCCGCCAATGTCTGCGCCCACTGAGCGCTTCGCCACCGGCGGCAGCGAAGTCAGTGGGATCATCACCGCTATGCCCCACTTATACGCCGCGCCGCCTAACCCTTCCTTCAAGCGGACTGTGGACTTGCCCTAAAAAAGTAGACACATCACTCTAACTTTGAGGAGATGTGGCATGGCAAGAACGATCAAACGGGCATACGCTCGTTATTCAGAATCATTTAAAGCGGAGGCGGTCAGATTAGCCTCTCAACCTGGCATAT
>DASQFK010000188.1:0-6661 GCA_035633175.1 Methylotenera sp. | reverse complement strand
TGACAATTTGGTAATACAAGCCAAGCCATTTTTACCATTGATATTCATGCTGTCAGAACCGCACACACCTTCTCGGCATGATTTACGCAGGCTCAAGCTATCGTCTAAATCCTTAATACGCAATAACGCATCTAACAACATCTGGTCGCTGTCCTCCAGCAAGATGTCGTAATCTTGCATATAGGGCTTTTTATCGACGTCTGGATTGAAACGGTAAATTGAGAATTTCATGACAGTTATCTCTAAAATTTAGTCTTAAATACTGGTTAACTAGCTAATAAACACGTGCTTTGGGCTCAAAACTTTCTACTGTTTGCGGCTTCAACCGTACTGGCTTATAAGCTAACCGATGGCCTTCGCGGTAGTAAAGTGAATGCGTTAACCAGTTTTTATCATCACGTTCCAAAAAGTCCTCTCGTGCATGTGCACCACGACTTTCATGTCTGGCCTCTGCCGCGTGCATAGTCGCCAATGCTACTTCAACCAGATTATCCAATTCAAGCGCCTCTACTCTTGCCGTGTTAAACACTAGGCTTTTATCTTTAATCATAGTGCGCTTCGCGCGTTCGGCGACTTGATCGATTGCCAAAACACCTGCTTTTAATAGCTCAGGGAAGCGAAATACGCCGCAATGGTTTTGCATGGTGGCGCGCAAATCTTCTCCCACAGCTTTAATCGTTTCACCGTTTGTTTGCGTCTCTAATCGGTTAACTCTGGTTAAAGTCTTGTCAAATGCATCTGCCGGTAGCGGTTTGTGTGTATTGTCTTTTTTCACTTCTTCTACCATTTTGTCACCCGCCGCGCGGCCAAATACCACTAGGTCAAGCAATGAATTTGAACCTAAGCGATTAGCCCCATGCACCGAAACACAAGCACATTCACCCACTGCGTATAAACCATTCACCACAGACTCACCACCTTCTGTATTTGGCATCACCACTTGACCTTGCAAGTTGGTAGGGATGCCGCCCATCATGTAATGCGCGGTTGGTACAATCGGAATCGGGTCAAACACAGGGTCAACATTAGCAAAAGTTTTAGCGATTTCGCGAATCCCAGGCAACTTATCGTTGATTAATTTCTCACCCAAATGATCTAATTTTAGATAGACCGCATCTTTATTTTTACCGACACCGCGACCTGCTTTAATTTCAGTTGCAATCGCACGTGATACCACATCACGACTTGCCAGGTCTTTAGCATGAGGTGCATAGCGTTCCATAAAGCGCTCGCCTTCACTGTTCAGCAAATAACCGCCTTCGCCGCGTACGCCTTCCGTAATCAATACGCCTGCATTCAGTACGCCAGTCGGGTGAAATTGCCAGAACTCCATGTCTTGCAAGGGAATATTGGCACGCGCCGCCATGCCCAAGCCATCGCCGGTATTAATAAATGCATTGGTGCTGGCTTTGAATATGCGCCCTGCTCCACCGGTTGCCAGCATCGTGGCTTTGGCACGTATGCAGTGCACTTCGCCAGTTTCAATCTCTAATGCCAATACGCCCAGCACATCGCCGTCAGCATCTTTTAATAAATCCAGTGCTAACCACTCTACAAAAAACTGTGTATTCGATTGCACATTACGCTGATACAACGTGTGCAGCATGGCGTGACCGGTTCTATCTGCCACAGCACAGGTGCGGGAGATGGCTTTTTCGCCAAAGTTTTGTGTCATGCCACCAAAGGGGCGTTGAAATATCTTGCCATTTTCTAAACGGTCAAACGGCATGCCGAAATGCTCAAGCTCGTAAATCGCTGCGGCAGCGTTTTTACACATGAACTCTATCGCATCCTGGTCGCCCAAATAGTCTGAACCTTTGATGGTGTCGTACATATGCCACAGCCATTTATCATCCGCTACATTGCCTAATGCTGCGGCAATGCCACCCTGTGCCGCCACTGTGTGTGAGCGGGTAGGAAATACTTTAGTGATGACAGCGACTTTCAAACCAGACTGCGCTAATTGCAACGAAGCCCGCAAGCCAGCCCCACCGCCGCCTACCACTAAAGCATCAAATGTTAACGTTGATAATGCCATGCCATTAAACCTTTAATAAAAATCTAATTTGCCAAACTTATTCTTACCTACAACTAGATTAAAGAAATAACCAAGTTGCCCATGCCATATACACCCATAGCAACACGACTAATATCTTCAATAACACGCTGCGCGCATCAGCATTCGGTACATAGTCCTTAAACACATCGCGTATTCCTAGCCATGCGTGAATCGTTAGGCAAATCCAAAACAACCAGCTAGCGATCCGAAACCACCATGGCTGAAAAAACATTAGCCAAGATTCATAATTGCTAGGTTGTACTATTAAAAACCGCGTTACTGCCATTACACTATAAATCGCCATCACCAAGGCTGTAAGGCGTTGCATTAGCCAAGCCCGCATGCCTGGGTAGCGCTTGGTCAGTAATTCAACAATCATGTGCCTACCAATTCCATAACTTAAAGGCAATAACCACAGTAGCCAAAATGCCTAACACCAATACCACTTTACTCGTATAACGCGCTTTCATCAGCGTTGTCATCCAGTGCACATCCATTGCAAGGTGACGCACACCCGCAAAAAAGTGATGAAAAAAAGCCCATGCTAACCCAAGAAGCATGAGCTTTATAAAAGGTGAATGTAATATGGTGATTACCATTGCATAATTTTCTGCAGAACTTAAAGACAACTGCAAAAGCAACAGTAACAACGGTAAGATTAAAAATAATACGCAGCCCGTTGCACGGTGCAAAATAGAAACCAAAGCATTAATCGGTAGCCTAATCGTAAATAGGTTGAGGTTTTTTGGCCTGTTTTGGTATTTGCTTTTAGTTTTGGCCTTTTTCCTACTTTGAAAATCATTCTCTTGCATGATCAATACTCTGTCTTAAACCTTAGCCTGCTGTAATCGTGCTGCATCAGCCACTGCACCAGATACGCGCTCAAGCAGACGCTTGTCAAACGGCTTAGGAATGATGTAGTCTTTACCAAAACTTAAACTCGTTAAGTTATAAGCCTTTAACACATCCGCTGGCACGGGCTCCCGCGCAAGAGAAGCTAAGGCATATGCTGCAGCTATCTGCATTTCATCCGTAATCTGCTTAGCTTTTGCATCCAAAGCGCCGCGGAATAAATACGGGAAACATAGCGCGTTATTGACCTGGTTTGGAAAATCAGAGCGACCTGTGGCCATTAAAATATCATTACGTACTGCGTGCGCCACACTAGGTAATATTTCAGGGTCTGGGTTTGCCAAAGCAAATACTATTGGATTACCTGCCATTACTTTTAGCAACGCTGGTGATAATGCATTGGCAGCGGATACACCGATAAATACATCTGCATTCGGCATGACATCGGCTAAAGTCTTAGCCGCACTCGGCGCAACGGCAAGGTGACGGTTATTGTCATGCAGGTCAGGTCGTGAAGTTTCTAATACACCGGATTTATCGACCATCGTAATATGGTTTGCACCCATCAACTTTAGCAAGCGTGCACATGAACAGCCTGCTGCACCTGCGCCTAAAAACACAATTTTTGCCTTAGCCAAGGTCTTACCTTGTATCTCTAATGCATTGGTTAGTGCTGCGGCCACAATGACTGCCGTACCATGCTGGTCATCATGGAATACCGGGATATCTAAGCGCGCGCGCAATTCTTTTTCGATTCTAAAACAATGCGGCGCTGCGATATCTTCAAGATTAATGCCGCCGAAAGTAGGTGCAATATTCACTACGGTTTCAATAAAAGCTTCGACGCTAGGGGCATTCACTTCAATATCAAACACATCGATGCCTGCAAAATGTTTGAATAAAACAGCTTTGCCTTCCATCACTGGCTTACTCGCTAATGCCCCCATATTACCTAAACCCAATACGGCAGTACCATCGGTAATGACGGCTACCAGATTACCTTTATTGGTATATTTGTAAGCAAGTGCAGGCTCGCGGTTAATCTCCCGCACTGGTACGGCGACCCCTGGTGTATAGGTTAAGGACAAATCTTCCTGTGTGGCGCATGGTTTAGATGATTCAACCGATAATTTTCCAGGCTTGGGAAACTCATGATAATCAAGTGCGCGTTTTTTTAGATCGTCCATTTTGTTTACTGCCCTTTTTTTTATTCGGTTTTTAGATGCTTTTTAGCTACAAAAAGTGTTTTTCAAAATGCGCAATGGCAAGAAAGGCAAGCGTATGCAGTACGATTAGCACGGCTGTACTATCTATTACAGCTAGTACAGCCTGACGAAGCCAATGCGTATTTTCAAAAGTACCCCAAAGCATTTACTCAAGCTCGTTCATATAGTGATGATTATCCGTAACGCAGAAACCGTGACGCCATTCCATAGGCTTGTCGCCATAGGTAAACGAAACACGCTCTATACTTAATAAAGGTTCATTTGCCTTCAAACCCAACGCCGCAGCCACCTCTCCAGACGCAGAGACCGCTTTAAGGCGCTCTTCTGCACGTATCATGCGTATGCCGAACTCCGACTCATACATGCTATACATCGAGCCATTATTTTCTTCCACGCGAGCACCATTCAGACCCTTGAATGCACTGGCAGGAACAATAATATGATCGTAAATCAGCGGTCTGCCAGAGAATGAAAGCAGACGCTTAATTTCTATGGTTGAAGCGCCGGCTTTAATATCCAACACCTGCCCTATATGCGCGCTTGCTTTACTTTTAATACAGGAGATAAATTCATTTTGCAGCTCTTCTTTTTGCCCATCCGCTGAGGTGAGCCTTAAAAAACGCAACTTTATATTCTCAGCATTATGGGTAGCGACAAAAGTCCCTTTGCCTTGGCGGCGAATCAAAATATTCTCTGTCGCTAACGCATCAATCGCCTTGCGCACGGTACCCTGGCTTACCTTATAACGGTTAGCCAACTCAATTTCGCTCGGAATCATTTCACTTGGGCGCCATTCGCCACCGATTAAGCTCTGTGTAATCAACACTTTGATTTGATCATAAAGTGGTTTGTAGCTTGGCGAGTTGTAATGTTTATCTATCATAGTTTTACCCTATTTAAGCTAAGTTAAATCTACTGCGCATACTCTACTTAATGTGAGCCAAACCGCAGATGTTTTAACGTTAAATTTCATTAAGCATATTTATATCATGCTTATTTAGATTAGTCTACTGTTTTATATCTTATATAAGACATAAGATATATGTTGACAGCTTTTAATTTCAGTCTATATAATCAAGCCATTATTATAAAAATTACCAGCCTGCTTGAACTTAAGTAAAAATTAAAGGGGAAATATCATCTTACTTACTAGGTTTAACTAAGCTAATTTCATTCAAAGCAATCACTCATTTAATTGCTTAAAAAGTAACGCCGCCTGCATATGCCTTGTATATAAGCAGTGGCGCTAGAATACTGAAAAATAGAATACTGAAAAATATAAGGTACTGAAATGAATCAATATTTTCGCCCTCGCCGCTCGATGCTTTATGTACCAGGCTGTAATACGCATTATCTTGAGCGCGCGCGCACATTGCACGCGGATTCAGTGATTCTGGATTTAGGCGACCCTATACTGATTGAGTGTAAAATCCAATCTCGCGATAACGTCGTACGCTTTGTGAATGAAGGGGGTTATGGCTCGCGTGAAGTCGTTGTACGCGTGAATGACCTTGATTCGGAATGGGGTGCAGATGACATTAAAGCCATCGCAGTGACTAATGTGGATGCGGTGCTGTTCCCTAATATAGAGTCACGTGAAGATGTGCTAGCGGCAATCTCCGTGTTAGACGCTGCTGGCGGCAGCCACTTACCTATTATGGTGATGATAGAAAGCCCGATTGCAGTTCTGAATGCTAAGGAAATCGCCAGTGCGTCTGATCGTATTGTGTGTATTGTCATGGCGACTTCTGACCTGATTTCACAATTACATGCACGCGTTACCCATGAGCGTTCAGCGATCTTAACGTCACTTTCACTCGTAATATTAGCCGCCCGCGCTTATGGCCGCGAAGTGGTTGATGGCATTACCAGTGACTTTAAAAATATGCACTCATTTGAATATGCGTGCCGTTTAGGACGCGATATGGGATTCGATGGCAAATCACTGGTGCATCCAGCACAACTCGCCTATAGCAATGATGCTTACACACCCAAAGCGGCTGAAGTTGCCAGTGCGCGTGAAATTATCGCCGCTTTAAAAGCAGCGAATGCGGCAGGCCAAGGTACTGTGGTAGTAAGCGACAAATTGGTCGAGCACCACCACGTAAAGGCCGCTGAGCGCTTGTTAAAACTCAGCGACATGATTACGACTTTAGAAGAAAACTATGTCTAACAATACATCCAAAATCAATGCGGGCAATTACTTTGAAGGCTTTAGCCTCAACCAAGTGATTCACCACGCCACGCCACGCACGATAGGCGAAGGGGAAGTCGCCTTGCACATTGCGCTCACCGGCGCACGGCAAATATTACATTCTGCCGAACCTGTTGCACAATCACTAGGCTATCGGTCGCGCCCTGTTGATGATTTATTAGCCTTTCATATTGCCTTCGGCAAAACCGTGCCTGATATTTCCGTGAATGCAATCGCCAATTTAGGCTATGCCGATGTGCACTTTTTGCATCCCGTTTATATCGGCGATACGCTCAGCACCAGCTCTACTGTCATAGGCCTTAAACAAAA
>DASQFK010000187.1:0-19219 GCA_035633175.1 Methylotenera sp. | reverse complement strand
CAACCTTAATTACACACGTATCGTTGCGCCAATCTCAGGTCGCATCGATACCTCTGCAGTGAGTCCAGGTGCTTTAGTAACGGCTAATCAGGAAGCAGTGTTGACCACTATCCAGCAACTAGACCCAATTTATGTGGATGTGACGCAATCCAGTAATGAACTGTTAAGGCTTAAACGCGAGATGGCAAATGGTAAGCTGAAAAAGGCTAGCAGCAATGAGGCGCGCATTAAACTAATACTGGAAGATGGCACTATCTATAATCATGAAGGCATATTGAAGGTTAGCGGCGTAACGGTCAATCCCACCTCCGGGGCGGTGACACTGCGCGCAATTGTGCCTAATAAAGAAGGTCTTTTACTGCCCGGCATGTATGTCCGCGCAAGGCTAGAAGAGGCAGTGAATGAAAAAGCGATCCTAGTCCCGCAGCAGAGTGTAAGCCGCAACTCTAAAGGCGAAGCGACTATATTAATTGTCAATCCTGAAAGTAAAGTGGAATTACGTACCCTGACTGCCGAAAAATCTGTCGGCAACCAGTGGCTGGTCACTAATGGATTAACAACAGGCGATCAGGTGATTGTCGATGGCATGCAAAAAATTAAGGTCGGCGACAAGGTTAAGCCGATTGAAGTCGCAGTGAGCAGTAAAACCGATACTGTTCCTTCCCCTGTTAATCCCTAGAAAGTTATCATGGTCCGTTTCTTTATAGATCGTCCTATCTTCGCTTGGGTTATTTCTATTGTAATCATGCTGGCAGGTGCTGGTTCTATTTATCAGCTCACTCTTGAACAATATCCAAATATTGCACCAACGCGTATCAGCATCAGGGCCAATTATACCGGGGCTTCTGCCAAAACCATCCAAGATTCCGTCACCCAAGTAATTGAGCAGTACATCCAAGGAATCGACAATCTTAGTTATATGTCATCCACGAGTAACGCCTCCGGTGGCGCAAATATCTCCTTGACCTTTGATGCGGGAACCAATCCCGATGTAGCACAGATGCAGGTACAGAATAAATTGCAGCAAGCGATGCCTAGGCTGCCGCAGGTGGTGCAGAGCCTAGGCGTGACGGTAACTAAAACCGGCATAGACTTTCTGATGATAATTTCACTCATCTCCGATAACCCAGATACGACATCCATGGATGTCGGCGACTATATTTCCAGCACACTGCTTGATCAAATTAGCCGCGTTGATGGTGTAGGAGAAGTACAAGCCATCGGATCTGGATATGCGATGCGCATCTGGCTTAACCCGGTCAGCCTGCATAAATATAATCTCATGCCATCCGATGTGAGTGCTGCTATTGTTGCACAAAATGCTGAAGTGTCTGCAGGTCAGCTTGGCGCTTTGCCAGCAGTGAGTGAACAGCAGTTAAACGCTACCATCACGGCGCGCAGCAAGTTGCAAAACGTTAAGGATTTTGAAAACATTGTTCTGAAATCTACCACGGACGGCGCTATTGTTTACCTGAAAGATGTGGCACGCGTGGAACTAGGCGCGGAAAGCTATACACCAGTAACGTCTTTCAAAGGGCAGACCTCTGCCGCCATTGGCGTGCGGCTGGCAGAGGGCGCCAATGCGCTCGGTACTGCGCAAGCGGTATTGTCTAAACTCGAACAGTTGAAGCCGTTTTTCCCTGCGGATTTAAAGCTTAAAACCGAGATTGGATACGACACTACGCCTTTTGTGCGTATTTCCATTGAAGAAGTGGTTAAGACCTTAATCGAGGCAATTTTGCTGGTGGTGCTGATCATGTACCTGTTTTTGCAGAATTTCCGCGCTACCCTTATCCCCGCGATTGCAGTGCCGGTTGTCTTGCTCGGTACCTTCGGCGTATTAGCTGTTTTCGGCTATTCCATCAATACCTTGACCATGTTCGGCCTAGTGTTGGCAATCGGCCTTTTAGTAGACGATGCCATCGTAGTGGTGGAAAACGTTGAGCGGGTGATGCACGAAGAAGGATTATCACCCAAAGAAGCCACGCGTAAGTCTATGGATGAGATTACCGGCGCATTGGTGGGAATCGCACTCGTCTTATCTGCAGTATTCGTCCCGATGGCGTTTTTCGGCGGCTCTACGGGCGTTATTTATCGACAGTTTTCCATTACTATAGTCTCCGCAATGCTGCTGTCTGTAGTAGTCGCTTTGACGTTAACGCCCGCCCTGTGCGCTACCTTGCTTAAACCTGCAGATCCTTCCCATCGGCAAAAGCGTGGTTTTTTCGGCTGGTTCAACCGTAGTTTTGAGAGTGCCTCCAGTCGTTATCAATCAACAGTCAATGGGATATTGAAGCGTAAACTTTTAACGGCAATTATTTATGGCTTGATTGCCCTATTGATGGCTTTATTATATTTAAGATTGCCCACCTCGTTTTTGCCAGATGAAGATCAAGGCATATTGACAGCACAAGTACAGCTTCCAGTAGGGGCAACCGATGCCCGCATGCGCACCGTGATGAAAGCAGTAGAACAATACCTGCTGGCAAAACCAGAGGTCGAGTCTGTGATCACGATTAGAGGGCAAGGACAGAATGGCGCAGCCAGCCAAAATGCCGGGCGTGCTTTTATTAAACTCAAAGACTGGAGCGAGCGCGAAGGAAAGGGGCAGAGTGCGCAAGCATTAGCACAGCAAGCTACTAAAGATCTGGCGTATATCCGTGACGCTAAGATTTTCATTCTGCAGCCATCAGCGGTACGGGGTCTGGGGGCAGCTTCTGGCTTCACCATGCAGCTCAAGGACCTTGGTGGTTTGGGGCACGAAGCGCTGATACAGGCACGCGACCAGTTTCTATCACTCGCGTCTCAAGATTCCCGGCTTAATAAAGTACGTAGCAGCGGTTTGGATGATACCCCGCAATTCCGTATTAATATTGATGATAAAAAAGCAGGCGCATTTGGCCTGACAGCAGCCAATATCAATAGTACGCTGTCTATTGCCGTAGGCGGCAGCTATGTGAATGATTTTATTGACCGTGGCCGCGTGAAGAAAGTCTATCTACAGGCTGATGCGCCCTATCGAATGCAGCCGGAGAATATCGATGACTGGTATGTCAGGAATGCTACCAACGACATGGTGCAGTTTTCCTCATTCGCCAATAGCAACTGGACCTATGGGTCACCTCTGCTGGAACGTTTCAATGGCGTGTCTTCATTAGAAATCGTGGGTGAGACCGCCAGCGGCTACAGTACGGGCGATGCCATGAAAGCCGCTGAGGAAATCGCTGGCAAGCTGCCAGAAGGCATAGGTTATGAATGGAGCGCACAATCATATCAAGAGCGCCTTTCTGGCTCACAAGCCCCACTGTTATATGCAATTTCAATCATATTTGTTTTCTTATGTTTGGCTGCATTATATGAAAGTTGGGCGGTGCCATTTTCAGTTATCCTGATCATTCCGCTCGGCATCATTGGTGCGATACTAGCCACTACATTACGCGGCATGACGGCCGATGTGTATTTCCAGGTCGGGCTGCTCACCACCGTCGGCCTTGCCGCGAAAAATGCAATATTGATTGTCGAATTTGCCAAACATCTGCAAGAGCAGGGAAAATCTCTAATGGAGGCCACACTTCAGGCGGTACGTCTACGTTTACGACCCATATTAATGACTTCACTCGCCTTTATTTTCGGCGTTCTGCCCTTGGCATTGAGTACGGGTGCAGGAGCCGCTAGCCGACGTGCTATCGGAACAGGGGTATTTGGCGGCATGCTGACGGCTACTATCCTTGGCATATTCTTTGTGCCACTATTTTATGTGTTGATACGGAGCATGTTTCCTTATCGATATGAAGATGAGAAGTTGAATGAGCGCGTGCAAAAAATAAAAGGTAATGACTCAGAGGGAAATCACGCAGAATGAAAAAATCCCTAGTTAACATCGTCATGCTGTCAGCATTAATGCCTGCCTGCAGTCTCATGCCTGGGTATGAGCGTCCTGCAGCGCCAGTGTCTGATACTTGGCCGGTTGGCACATCCAAGCAGCAATCATATAATGCTGCTGATATTGGCTGGCGTGAATTTTTTATTAACGAAAAACTACGCCAGGTCATTGCATTGGCATTGCAGAATAATCGTGACCTACGGGTAGCAGCACTCAATATAGAAAAAGCCCGTGCGCAATATCAAATACAATCCGCAGACTTATTCCCTACAGTGAATGCCACGGGCACTGCGAATATTCAGCACACTGGCAGCAATAGTGGAGGCTCAGGTAATTCAGCTAATGGCACCACGCAGCAGTCCAATGACTCTCGTGGAGGCACGTCGCACAATTACCGTGCAGGCATAGGCTTTAGTGCCTATGAGTTGGACTTTTTCGGGCGCATCCGCAGCTTGGATGAACAAGCGTTACAATTATTTCTGGCGACAGAAGATGCACGGCGCAGCACGCATATCTCCTTGGTAGCGGAAGTGGCTAATACCTGGCTTACCTTACAAGCCGATCAAGAACGGCTGAGACTAGCGCGGGAAACCTTGCAAAGTCAGCAAGCTTCTTATGATTTAAACAAGAGCCGCTTCGATATTGGTATTACAACAGGGTTGGATTTACAGCAGTCACAGATCAGTGTCAATACCGCACGCGTGGACGTAGCTCGGTACAGCAGTCAAATTCAACAAGATGAAAATGCTCTGGCGTTGCTCATTGGTGCAAAGTTGCCGCCTGAGTTACGTCCGGAGTCTAAACTAGAACCCGTGACCGCTTTAGCTGATCTGCCGGCAGGAATGCCATCCGAAGTGTTGCGGCAAAGACCAGATGTGCTGCAGGCTGAACATACGCTGCAGGCGGCCAATGCGAATATTGGCGCAGCACGTGCAGCTTTTTTCCCCTCGATAACACTCACCGCAACGGCAGGTACGGCTAGTAGCGAGCTTTCCAAGCTGTTTTCAGCAGGTACCGGTTTTTGGACGTTTGTGCCGCAAGTAGTCGTGCCTATCTTTAATGCTGGTCGTAATCGTGCCAACTTGAAAGGTGCAGAAATTGACCGCGATATTTCACTCGCACAGTATGAAAAGGCCATTCAAAGTGCTTTCAGGGAAGTTGCCGATTCACTAGCGATACGCCAAACGCTAGGCGAACAGTTTGATGCGCAACGCTCACTTGTAGATGCCTCAGGTGAAAGCTATCGTTTATCTGAAGCTCGGTTCCGGGGCGGGATAGATAATTATCTTGCGGTACTGGATTCGCAGCGTACTTTATATGCAGCCCAGCAGAACCTGATAAGCATACGGCTTATTGCGTTCAGCAATCAAGTGACATTGTACAAAGTATTGGGTGGTGGCTGGTACGAACTAAGGCCTGAAAGTACAAGCAAATAAGTAGTCACGCGAAGGCTAGTTAATAGTGGAAATCTTGGCGCTCAAAAGTAAATAGTTATATTCTTGTAATAATTAGAATGGACTTTCTTATGCTGCACTATCACTGTAGCGGCTTCACTGTTCCACAACTTGCATTAATCCACTTGCCGTTGCTATCAGCCTGTTCATTGACAGGATTGCCTTGCGCAGTGCCAATGAATTTAGTTTTTCCTGAAAAGTTTTCTGGGCTTGTAATCGCTCCTTCTGCTGTTCCATTTCCATTTAGTTCAGCGCTGGTACAAACGAAATCCATTTTGTAGTTGTTCCCAACATGGGTCGAATTCTTGGTAGTACAACCGAATTGATTCTGATAAAAAATAGGTGGATTTTTTTGATTCGCCATTTCCTGCGTAATACAAACATTAGATACTGCTGCGCCATTTTCAATTTGGGGCATATCAAATCCATAATCTTTGGCTAAGTCCTTGATATTTTGCATTTGATCTGGAGGAATCTGCGGCACCAGCCATAACAGATCCGATGATGTAGTCACTTCCCATAATCCGGGTCGTAGACTGATTTCTTCTGCTGCGTTTGCAGTTAAAGCTAATAGTGGGGAACATAAAGTAAGGGCAAAAAAGAATTTGTGCATTGAATCTCCTAAGCAATTAGTAATACATAATTTTCAGAGCGCATCTAAGCAAGTAAAGTTCAGCGTAACGCCTATAGTTAATTGCTGGTTGAGAAAATACGAATCAGCTTCTGTAAACGAATGAGTTACTTATACATGAGTTTTTTCGCCTTGAGTAACTATCTACATAGACAAAGAATTAGCAATGGCGCATGATTGAAATTGAATTCAACCCTTTTTAAAAAAGATTGGAGAATTTCATGTCTGAACATATCTACAAACTTATAGAGCTAGTCGGCTCTTCCCCCATCAGTTCTGACGATGCCATCAATAATGCAATTGCTAAAGCTTCACTTACTGTTAAGCATATGAGTTGGTTTGAATTAGTGGAATCTCGTGGCCATATCGTTGATGGCAAGATTGACCACTATCAAGTCACAATCAAGGTTGGCTTTAGAATAGAAGATTGATTCCGTAGGGCAGGTAAGCGGAATACTTAATGCTAGGTATTCATGAACCTAGTTAATCAGTTTTTTTGTCCGAATATTAATATTACATAGCCAACTGACCATCATAGCGTTGATATATCCGGCACACGTACCCAACACGATACAAAAGCTTATTGCCACAATAGCGTTCTGGAATGATAGTGATAACAGCATAGGCTGATTGAGCAGCCCAGGTACGCTTAAAAATGCCCAAATGGAGGCGTATCCGTAAATCATTGCGGGGGTCACAGCGAACTGAGTAAACACACTTAACCTCATTAACATGGCAATAACAGCAGCAATTAATACTGGCGCCCATAGCTGGTTTGCTAGTGCACCTGATAATGGATTGTTGAGAACCAGTAACGCAGAAATCCAAGAAGCAAAAGCCCCTAGCCCTATATGCAGTAGGGTGGAATAGAATGCTTGATTCTTATTAACGCCCCCATCCATATGAAAGAAACATGCCCATGTGATGAAAATAGGCCAAGCTGGAATGAATGGAAAATAACTTAACAAATAAACGGCCAAGGCGGTAAGTGTGAATCCTGAGAGTGTGATGGCATTTATGGGCTTCATGTAAGCTTTCCTGAGAATTATTTTATGCAGTAGTAAAGTAATTTCTAAACTTGAGAATTAAGCTGCGCCTGTATTGTGCTAACACCATGCACATGGCGCTTAGAATCAGCAGCCAATCAATAGGAAATCGTGTGGTGTCGTAGCCTGCCGGTTTTTGCGCTTTCATGGTGTTTAATAAGTTTTCCGCATCGGTAGCTCTGGAATATTGAGCGCCGATTTCAGTGGATAATTCCTGCAGGTAATCGCTTTCTAATTTTGATAGATAGCGATTGTAGTCGTCAGTCGCAATCGAATCATCGCGTGTGCCGACGGAATCTTCCGAAATGACTTGTGAAGGCGCCATGATGGAATTGGAGTAAGCCCAATAACCAAGTATTTTGTTCTCGCTATCCAGTTTTGGTATGGGGAATGGCTCATCCCCGCCTACGCCGATTACTAGCCAGTCATGACCGCCTTGCCAAGTGGATAAATCAGTTTTATTGGTGGCATTCAGCTTGGGTGCTTCATCGCCATCGGTAAAGAATACCACCTGCGCGGGGGCTGAGAGTGAGCTCAAGATGGCAGTGACAGATTGCATGCCAAAACGCAGGCGGCTGTTGCCGCGCCATGCCATGCGCCATTCCAGATGTGCGACGCTGTCTTGAATGGCATCGTAATTCTTGCAGACTTCAATCGGCGTGAATAGTAATGCCACGCTCTCTGCCGAGAAGACGCTGAGGCTCACATTCGTGCCGCAGGGCAATTGGGCAATCGTGTTTTTAAGCAAGTTGCGTGTATAGGCTAATCTGCTCATAGATTCACCATTGATGCGCATATCGGCGGTATTCATACTCTGTGTAACATCCACCACAAATAAGTAATTGTGCAGGTCGCGCTTCAATGGAATCGTCGGGCGGAACAATGCCAAGATCAGCAAAGCCAGCGCAGCAAGTAGCAAAACACTGTCTTGATTCTTTAATAGCTGCTTCATGGCAAACCACTCGGGATATTGCCCATCACAATGCCAAGCTCGTCTTGGTCATCTTTAGCGATGGGGTTCTCTGGCAACAGCCTTAATACACGGTCCAGGTTGTATCTGGCGTCGATGTGTTGATTATCTAACCGGAGCGATTGCTGATACGCCATCTTTGCCTGATTGATCAGGTATTCAGCCTCGTCTTTGACTTCGCCGTTTCCGCCTTCGTTGGCGTTATGATTAACCAGCAAACCACGCATGAGAAAGATATTACCGAGGTTGTATTGCACAGCTGAAATTTGCGACTTGGTCCCTTGCATCTCCATCAATTGCCCGAATAGCTGGCTGGCATCCTGGTATCTGCCATTTTTGGCAAGTTGGTACGCAGTGGCGTATTTGGCTTCAAACTTAAAATCGTCATTAGCCACTTTGCCATTTGTAGCAACGGCTTTGTTGAACTGCTCAATGGTGTATAAGTGTTTGCCAGAGGCTAACGTTCCAGCGATGCCAATAACCAGCAGGGCGACCAGTATTCTGTTCTTGCCAGCAACGCTTAAAGTTCTGGTGACGCTTGTTTCCATGTGCGAATCCCTAAAATTTTGATAAGTAGCAGTAAAGCAATCAAGAAAACTGCCGATAAAATAAATAATGAGGAGTAATCTCGGCCAGGTATTTTCTCCATGTAGCGGATAGGTTTACGTTCACGCAAGTTGATGTCCTGAATTGCCGATTGCAGTGTCTTGGGGTCTTCAGCTTCATAAGCCTGATATTTGGTTTTCAGGGTTTGAAAGAATTTATGCAACTCGATCTCTGCAGGTTCTTCTATATCAGATACACCTTGATATTTGGGGTTGAAGATACTGATACCATCAGGTTGGCGCAACACTATCCAGTAAAGGTTTACATGCTGCCTGGCTATCCAATCACTAATCTTTTGTTTCGCTTTTGGCGAGATGCGACCCGCGCCATCTGACAGCAATATGATTGCGCGAGAACCGGAATCCGGTATCTGTTCGAACATTGTCACCCCTGTGGTAACACCTGCGCCGATGTTGGTTTGCAGCAAGCCAGAGCCACCTGCTGCTGCAATGGCGGCATGTATTGCCTCACGGCTTTGTGTTAGCGGGATAATATGCATGGCAGAGTTACTAAAGGTCACGATGCCGACCATATCGTCTTTTCTGGCATCTACAAACTGCGTAATCAATCGCTTGGCTGCGCCAGATTTGGTTTCACCCACACGACCGTCGACACCGGCGCCCGCAAAAGGATCGTCCATGCTCGCACTACGGTCAATCACCAATACCACTTGTGCACCCTTGCCGATACGTTCTATCTGAGTGATACGTCCTTGTGGAGCCGCCATGGCCAATACCATGCAGGCGATAATTGCGACTGACAAATAGCGTAGTAACAAGCTGGCGATATCTGAAACTCTATCTGCGGGCGCCAGTGCCAGCCAAGAGTAGACTTTGCCATCTTGGTGATTGAGCCACAGCGGAACCAGCGCCAAGGGTAATAACAATAACGCCCAAGGTTGAGCAAAACTCATACGACGCTTCTTTCGCAATGGCGGCATTGCTCGCAGAATTTGATGAGTGCGGCAATCGAAATCTTGGTTTTATCGTTGGCATTGACCGCAAACAGCACATGATTAGACTCTTTAAAGAAATGACTAATCTCTTGCCGGATATTCCTAAAAGCAGGATGTTTCTGTAGAAACACGTCGATGTCAGTGGCAAATACATTTTCGCCATAAGTCTGGTTGAATGCATGATGAATGCTAGTGGTTGCCTGCTGAATAAGCGCAATATCCTCTGAGTTTTGATGAGCACCTAGACTACTTATTTTTCGGTAGCTCAAAGCAAATGGACCACCCATACCTGGAAACCAAGCACGATCTGCATTGATGTAAATTAATCCCAGTGCCGCGATTAAAGTAATGCCTAAGAAAGTACCAAGTAATAATTTGCTATTAGCACTCTCTACCAACATAGGCCCGCGATATGGGCTCATGTCTTGCTCGATATAGACTTCACCATGGACTGCTAAAGGTGATACGCGAAAACGCCATGCAGGCACGGTGATGGTAAGTGATTTGCCTGCATGGGTGATTTTTAATGGATGTTTGGCAATCTCAAGTTTTTTTACTGTAGCGCCGTTAGTGAAGATTTGATATTGGAGCTGTATCTGATAACGCGTGATTTTTGATGTTTGTTTTTCAGTGACTTTAACCGTGCTAAGTTCAATGCCTTTTTGACTCAAATTCTTTGCAGGAATTGAAGCAGATGAGAGCTTGTATGGCGCTTTTACATCCAGTTCGAGCGTTCGGGTAAAAACATCGCCAACCATATAGCCAATCTGTTTTTGCGGATTTTGAATGCGCAGTTCGTAAAGCTCAGCAGCAGTACTTGTTGATGCAAGCAATGCAAGCATCAACGTGATGATGGTTTTCATGAAATTAATTTTCATAGTACTTATATTCATAGGTCTTAAACTCACAGGTCTTAAATTCATAGCGCTGAAAATTGATAAAAATATTCTGAGATGGCTTCTGCATCAAATCCGTTCTCTGCAAAATACGGCGGTGACTCATAGCGCATGAATAAGCTTTCCATGTCCGCCCTACGTTGCGCAAACATTGCTTCAAAGCGTCTTTTCAGTTCTTTTCTGAAGAATAAGGTACGTTGCTGCCCAGTTTCTGGATCAATAATGGTGGAGAATCCAAAATTTGGTAGTAATTTGTATTCTTCTGCATCCCACAGCACAACGGGTACAACATGGTGATTAGATAGCGTATTAAGCGCCGCTTCAATTGTTTCTAACGGCATGTGAAAATCTGAAATGAGAAACACAAGACTGCGCGCTTGCCCCATAAAGCGATTCACATCTAATAGCCCGTCAGAGCCAGTTGGTGCTGGGCTGTAGTTCAATAATCGTTTGGTCAGCTCGTAAGCATCTTGCATGCGATAGCTGGATTTGGTCGTCCAGTCTTCTCGGACGACTTGATCGAAGCCAATGAAGCTAAATGTATCGCCTGCTTGATAGGCAGAATATGCAACTGAAGCGGCAATCTCGGCGGCTAAGGCCATTTTATTAAATCGGCCAGTGAATTGCATGGAGCCAGATAAATCGCAAATGGCATAGATAGGCGTGGCATTCTTCTGATTAAAAATGCGTACATGCACCTGCTCATTAGGGTCGCGTATGGTCTGGTTAATGTCGATGCGGCGCGCATCGGGGTAATCCACCAGCGGTACGTTGCCCCTGAACTCAACGCCAAGCCCGCCCTGATTGCCGCGGTGATAACCGGCGTGATAGCTGCGGGAACGCCAATTAATCTGATAGGTAAAGCTTTTTGCGAAACTAGGAATCATGGACGTGTTTAGGAATCATGGACGTATTAAGGTACAGCGACTGTACGAATAATCGCTGTCATTAATTCACGTGCCAGCACTGTGCGACGCGCTTCATACATAGAACTTAACACTAGGCGATGCGCGACTGTTTCATGAAAAACCGTGTGTATATCCTGTGGTAATACCGCATCACGGCCTGATAACCAGGCGTTGACTCTGGCAGCTTTGAGCAGCATGCCCATGCCGCGCGGGCTGGCGCCTGCATGTACAAGTCTATTAATATCAACGCCTTCAATTTTGATGCCATATTGCGCGGGTGTGAGCGTGGCTTGCCATAGATCCATCGCGTAATTTTCGATTAATGGGCTGGATTGAATATGCGATTGCAGCCTGGTACTAAAGTCATTCAATTGATCAAATTCCAGAACGCCTGGCTCAACTTGGGCAGTGAGACTTTCGGTGTCATGAAACTTGTTATTGAAAACCAGTGATTTACGAATATCTAATTCTTGAGGCACGGTGATCGGTATTTCCATCATGAACCTGTCTCGTGCTGCGGATGGAATTTCGAAAGTCTCTTCTTTTTCCACCTGATTGCGGTCGGCAAACACCAACATATGCGGCAAACGATATTCACGCTTGAATGCATACAAGCTGCGTTCCGCCATCACTCGCAAGAGCAAAGAATGTACTTGTGGTCTGGCACGGTTGATCTCGTTGAAAAAGAATACAGAGAGATTTTCGCCTGAACGCAACAATGGCCCGGGGTCTATCTGCGGTTTACCTTCATTACCTAAATGGGTATGGTAGATCAGGTCATTAGGCATCAAATCTACCGTGCCTTCTACACGTTCATAACCGCCGCCGATGCCTCTGGTCACAGCTCTAAGCAATGTAGTTTTACCGACACCTACGTCACCCTCTAGCAGCACGTGCCCACGAGCGAAAATGGCAATCAAGATTAAGCGAATGGCTGCATCCTGTCCGACGATGACTTTTTTCACTTCAGATTCAAGCTTTAATGCATGCGCTCGCATATCGCTAAGAGTGTTATCTACCGCTTTTACTGCCATATCCATAGTGATCCTTTTACTGCTAATTGTTGTTTGCGATTTAGGCTTTACCTTGCATTACCATCTCAACGTATTGCTCTGTTGTGATGGTGCCGCCTAGTTCTTCGGCGATATGTTTGTCTCGGTCAGGTAATGAATCTTGCAAGTTATCTATGCGCTTCCATTGTGCAAATGGTGCAGCACAATCTTTCTGCGGTACGTAATTTGAAGATTCAACACGTTGGTATTTATGGATATAGCGTGTGCAGTTAATGAATACTTCTGTCAGATTGACCGTAACAATGATTTCCGCGCCGGGGAATTCGTTAAGCAATGCAATGTTTTCATCCAGTACTGCAGTGCCATGTACGCGTACGCGATGTGGCGTTTCAAAATCAATAAACAGCATGCCTATCTGGGGATTGGCCTTGATGTTGCCCATGGATAAAAACATACCGTTACCATCGTAACTGGGGAATGCCAAAGTCTGAGGCCCCAAGACTTTTACAAAACCACGACTTCCGCCTTTATAAGAACAGGTTGGATAGCCGCGATGATCGACCGTGGTCAAAAAGAACATGTCTCTACTTTCTATAAACCCTTTATGCTCAGCTGCAAATTCGTTGCTTACTATGTTGGATTCAACAGCATTAGCTAATCTCTCGGTATCAAAGATTTTTTGCAACGCCCTGTGTTCACTGCCGTATAAATCGCTCATAAAATTTCCTAATTAACTATCCATTTATCGGACTTTTATAAAATATTGTTTGTGTTTTTATGGAAACATATTAATAATTTGTATTAATATAAGTCAATAAACCGCTATATTTATATGTCCGATATTCGGACATGATGATTGGATTCTTAATGGAAATTAGAAAAACCAATGGCTCGGCGACTAATAAAACTAACCAAGCCGCAGGTAGCTTAAATCGTTCGTTGATACTGATTAATGCTATAGCGCGTGGCTCACGAAAAGGCAGTCTGCTCACTGAGCTGGTGACCAGAACAGGTTTGCCACGCCCTACTATCCATCGTGTGTTAGATATGCTGATTGAAATTGGTTGGGTTGTGCGTGATGAAGAAACTTCTCGTTTTAATTTAGGATTAGATTTAGCAGCCTTGGGCTACTCAGCAATCTTACGTAATCCCATAGAGCGTATTGCCAGTACAGAACTCGCGACATTAGCTGAAGCACTTAAGCAAGTGGTATATTTAGGCGTTAGAACTGGATTAGATATGGTGTGTATAGGCCGCTATGAAAGTCAGTCACAGATTATGGTCGGCCGCGGCTGGGTGGGCTTGCGGGGGCCGTTAGGCATGAGCCCAAGTTGCATGGGAATGTTCGCTAAAATGCCTGTGCATGAAGTAGATGAAATAGTAAAAGCCAATATGACGCGCTATCATCGTATTGAAGGGTTTGATGAAAGTGGATTCCATCGCACCTTGGCACAGGCCATGAAAACTGGTTATGGCACCTACGACAATATCATTTTAGATCGAACCACAAGTGGGTTTGGTGTCGCAATTGTGGATCCATCGGGTTATCCAATTGCGACCATCGGCACGACTTACATTACGGGCTGGCTATCGGACGAACAAAAGCAAGCATGTTTAGAAAAACTATGTCAGGTATCTTCTAACATATCGTTAGCGATGTTTCACTCGTTGAGTAGTGATGCAGCTTTTTCGAACTAGGAATTCGAAAGCTACTTGATTAACGATTACTTATTATGGAAGTCTATTTTGCATGCAGGCTGGCATTTAATTGGTCGATTACTTCTGCCCAATCTGCATCCTTAAGAATTTCTTCACGTAAAAACAATGCTTGTGCGGCTGTCCAAAAAGGCGCTTCAGAAAGCAACACATCCGTTGCTAAATGGCTATGAGTTCGTATGAAATTATCTATTGCTAACTCGTCTGACGCTAGACCGAGCTGGGCAAAAAGATTACTAAGTGTATGTACAGATGCTTCCATAAACCACCTCTGCAGTAATATTCAAGACAAATTATTTCTAGTAATGTAGATACGATTCAGGAATACAATTAACCTATCTATTGCACCGAATGTCATCACATAAAAGCTCGTATTTAGTTACTATAACTGGTTGTGAGCCTCTAATGTAATCGAATGTTATAGAATAAATTTGCTAATCTGGTTCGGAAAGGGAAAACTAACTATGAATATATCCTCTTCTGTAAAAGGTATTCTGTTCGATTTAGATGGTGTACTTTACATTGGCTCGCGCGCTATTGAAGGTGCGGTTGAAGCGATAGATAAGATTCGAGCGAGCGGCATACCTTGCCGTTTTATTACGAATACCAGCACTTTATCTCTGGTATCGTTACAAAACAAAATAAATGCTTTGGGCTTTTCAATTCCTGCTAATGAAATTATCAGCGCCCCGCAAGCCACCTTGCTATACCTGCAAAGTCAGAAAGACCCAGTTTGCCGCTTGTTACTCGCAGATGATGTGAAACATGATTTTAAGGCTTTGCGTCAATCGGATACTGCCGCAAATTACATCGTGATCGGCGATATTGGTGATGCATGGTCTTATGGGCTGTTAAATGAGATTTTTAACAGCCTGATGAATGGCGCTAAACTTATCGCGATTCATAAAAATCGATTCTGGCAAACAGAACATGGCTTACAAATGGATATTGGTGGTTTTATTGATAGCCTAGAGTACGCAAGTGGAGTTAAAGCGATGATTATCGGCAAGCCTTCTGTCGATTTTTTTCAAATTGCGCTGAACGACATGAAAGTTAAACCAGACGAAGCGATAATTATAGGCGATGATATTGATGTAGATGTAGGCGGTGGACAGCAGGCGGGGTTAAGAGGGGTGCTGGTAAGAACTGGAAAATATCGGCAAAGCTACGCAGATTCATCTTCAGTTAAGCCGGATTTGACGATTGATTCGATTGCGGACTTACCTAGCGCACTTAATTTGTAATACTGGAGTTGTAATACTGGAGTTGTAATACAAGTGGATTGCAATAACGAAGTTGTATTAACGCCATTTTCAATACTAAGGTTAATCGGTGTATGCTGAAACTCTCACTTATCAATAAAGGAGTCTGCCATGAATGACGATACTTTCAATATGAGCATTCGCAAGTTTCTGAAAATGGTGGGCGTCTCATCCCAACACGAAATTGAGAAGGCCGTGGCACAAGCCATTGCGAATGGGCGTCTCAAAGGTAACGAGAAGTTGCCAGCAAAAATGACGCTGACCATTGGCTCCGCGCATCTTGACGTTAGTTTTGACGGAGTAATTGATTTAGATTAAGTAACATACCGCTCGAAAATGATGGTGTGTACTGGAGTGCGGTTGTACAGTATCAAGCGAAACAAAAAGTTTGCAATTGTATCAATGCAGGTAATTAGTTGGTTTTAACCCAATATGGCGGATGTTTTGTACTCGGTTCAAATACTTGCATCTCGGCACGGCTAAAGCTTGTTAATGCTTCATCAAAGGAGACTTTTTCGGTATGTGCATTGGCTTTAGCGATCGGCTGTGCGTAAGTTAACCATAATGGGTTTTGACCGTAGCCATTATCATGCATGCAGTTTGTTAGCACTCTGGTGCGTCTACTGAGTAATTCTAATTTTTGAAATTCCACTATCGGTGCTTGATTAGCAATGGAGTTTTCTGCGATCCCTGCACATTTATCACCAGTTTTTACTAATAAGGCCTCGGCTGGGGTTAGCGTATTTTTTGAGTCATCTACTACATTAAAAAACCACCATCCACCCACGCCGACTAAGGCTAAGATTGCAATAATATATTTCAAATCTAAGCCTGTTCGCATAGCACGTTCCAAATTTTTATTAAATGTCTTGATAGTCCTACCCATAGGCGCAATAACGCATAAGCCATTGCGTTGTAAAAAATTCTTTGGGCGTATTGCCCTAAACTAATCTGCTTTATTAAAACAGGTCAATCTCTAGGCCCTAAGAAATCCAGCTTGCCTAACTCTACGCCATTGTGGCGCAGGATGTTATAAGCCGTGGTGGCATGGAAATAGACATTCGGGTTTACCCAATTGAAGAGATAAGCTTGTCCTTTGAATTCCAAATTGGTTTTGCGCACGGTAATTACAATATCCCTAATTTCTGAGCCTTCTAATTGTGCGGGTTTGATCGTGTCTATAAATGCTATGGTTTTGGCGATACGCGCTTGCAAATCAGCAAACGTAGTTTCATCGTCTTCATACTTAGGAATCTCTATTCCAGCCAAGCGAGCCACCGCGCCCTTACTCATATCTGTGGCAATTTGTATTTGGCGTGTGAGCGGGTACATATCGGGAGCAAGGCGTGCATTTAGGAATATACTATGTTCGATTTTCTTGGCGTCTGCATGGTCTTCACCTTTTTTCAGTACCGCTACTAGGTTGGTTAATGTGCGTTTAAGCGGCGGAATCGTTGCATCGAACATAGTTAACATGTGATTTAATCCTAAATTATGTGAAGGAATAGCAGTTTTTAAGTATAGCGATATTAAAACCAGTTGATCTAGTTTGCACGCAACGGGCATTCATATGGTGCTATCCGGTTTTTCTTCAAAGCTTATTTAGCAGAAAACTCAGTTGCTAAAATATCTTGGACCAGTTCTAACCTGACTAACGGGCTATCTAACTCTAACATTCTTTGTTTTTGAACGAGCGGAATATTGATGATTTCGCACCAGCGATTAGCAACCCACCCACATTCATTCATTTTGTAGGGTTTTCCAATGGGCATATCAATCTCGGCAAGGTCTTGTTCACTCAATGCTTCGATGAGTCGCTGTAGATGCACTTTGGTGATTTGTAAGTCATCTGGAATCTGCATGCTAGGCTCGTTTGCAATATCCTCAACCTCGCCGATCCATAGGCCATTTTTTTGTTGCGCGGCTGATTTAACATGAAATTTATGCTGACCTAGGCAGCGAATTGTAATCAGACCAGGTGTAGTTACTTCGGCATCTAATATGTTGAAAGAAGTGCCAACTTTTGCAAAAGGCATGCGCTCTTTCTCATCCGCCATCACATCATTTTCAGCATGACTATCTGAATATACGGCCACCACGCCAAATGGTGTTTTGTTTCGCAAACATGCACTCACCATATCTAAATAGCGCATTTCAAATATCCTGAGTGGCAATAATCCTTCAGGAAAAATTACCACATTGAGTGGGAATAGCGGTAAGGAGTAATGGGTCATTGATCGTCAATAATGTCTGAATAATGTAGGAAAAATTGATCGTGTAACACAAAAGTTTACTCCTTATTCTAAATGAGTTATCAATCATTAGGCATTATAAAAATAATGCATGCCCTCCAAAGATAATGACAGTTACTAACGACACCAGTTCAAGTTCACTATATGTGCACAAGGAAAACATTAAAAAAAGCATGAGTCGTAGATTGTTTGAGTCTATCATTTGTTAAATTGGTTCTAAAATATTGATGAGGCGATGCTTTAAAGAAGTAGCTTGCATAACGGCAAAAAAAGGTCGCATAATAAAATTGAGATTGATAAGTTGTTCACGGACAATGCCTAGGTAATCATGACATATCGTTACAGTGCAGGAGTGCAAACTTACCAGTTTGCAGATTTGAAAACGGTAATGGCTAAGGCCACGCCAGCGCGTTCGGGTGACTATCTCGCTGGCGTTGCGGCTGAAACTTATGCTGAGCGCATGGCGGCTAGAATGTGTTTGGCAGATATTCCGCTCAAAACTTTTCTTGAAGATTTAATCATCCCGTATGAAACTGATGAAGTTACGCGGTTGATTGTAGATACGCATGATAAGCAGGCGTTTTCTGAAATCAGCCATCTCAATGTGGGCGATTTTCGTGATTGGCTGCTATCAGATATCGCCGACTCTGCTACTTTAAAACGAGTAGCAGCAGGTATTACACCAGAAATGGCAGCGGCGGTGAGTAAGATTATGCGTAACCAGGATTTGATTTTGGTCGCAAAGAAATGTCATGTGATTACCGCTTTCAGAAATACCATCGGCCTGCCAGGGCATATTTCAGTGCGCTTGCAACCCAATCATCCCACTGATGATGCCCGCGGCATTGCTGCATCTATGTTGGATGGTTTGCTTTACGGCGCAGGTGATGCAGTGATTGGCATCAATCCCGCTAGCGATAGTTTGCCAGCACTGATGGATTTGTATTATTTGGTGGATGATGTCATCAACCAATACAACATTCCCACCCAATCGTGCATTCTTACCCATGTCACCAATCAAATTCAGTTAATTGAACGCGGTGCACCCGTAGATTTAGTATTTCAGTCAATTGCAGGCACTGAAAAAGCCAATAAAAGTTTCGGGATCGATATTGCCTTGCTTAAAGAGGCACAATCGGCGGCGCTTTCATTGAATCGCGGTACGGTGGGCAATAACGTGATGTATTTCGAAACAGGGCAAGGTTCGGTTTTATCAGCCAATGCTAACTTCGGTGTTGATCAACAAACTTGCGAAGCGCGAGCTTACGCCATAGCGCGGCATTTATCTCCTTTATTGACTAATACGGTGGTGGGTTTCATCGGGCCTGAGTATTTATATGACGGCAAACAGATTATTCGCGCAGGCTTGGAAGACCATTTTTGCGGAAAGTTATTAGGCGTGCCTTTGGGCTGCGATGTTTGTTATACCAACCATGCAGAAGCAGACCAGGATGATATGGATACGTTAATGACTTTGCTCGCGACTGCTGGCGTCACGTTCATTATGGGTATTCCCGGTGCGGATGACATTATGCTGAATTATCAAACGACTTCGTTTCACGATGCATTATATCTACGTAAAGTACTCGGCTTAAAAGCTGCACCGGAATTTGAGCAATGGCTAAAA